>NZ_CBFHAZ010000037.1:0-52044 GCF_965653655.1 Pseudomonas onubensis
CAGATGTACTGACTGATCCACCGCTTTCGCGAGCAAGCCCGCTCCCACACTGCCGGTGTTCACAATTCAGACCTCTCGCTTGATTCCTTCAAGGCTGGCAGACTGCCCATCCTTTAACGCCGTTCGTTTTGAGGCTGTATGCCAACGTTTTCTCAGCGTCACGTGTTGTTGCTGGTCAGTTGCATCATCATTTTCGGCGGGCTCTTGCTGGTTCTGCCGCTCAAGCTGCTGCCGAGCCTGCTGGCCGGCCTGTTGGTTTATGAACTGGTCAACATGCTTACCCCGCAGTTGCAGCGACTGATCGAAGGCCGGCGTGCGCGTTGGCTGGCGGTGGCCTTGCTGGGCACCTTGATCGTCAGCGTGCTGACCCTGATCTTCGCCGGCGCCATCAGCTTCCTGCTCCACGAAGCGGAAAACCCCGGGGCTTCCCTGGACAAATTCATGGGCGTGGTCGACCGCGCGCGCGGGCAACTGCCGCCGTTCGTTGACGCCTACTTGCCCGCCAGCGCCGCCGAGTTTCGCGTGGCCATCGGCGATTGGCTGAGCAAGCACCTGAGCGAGCTGCAACTGGTGGGCAAAGACGCCGCCCACATGTTCGTCACCTTGCTGATCGGCATGGTGCTCGGCGCCATCATCGCCCTGCAGCGTGTACCCGACCTGACCAAACGCAAACCCCTGGCGGCCGCGCTGTTCGACCGCCTGCACCTGTTGGTCCAAGCGTTTCGCAATATCGTCTTCGCCCAGATCAAGATTGCCGCGCTCAATACGGCCTTCACTGCGATTTTTCTCGCGGTCGTGTTGCCGCTCTGCGGTATCCACCTGCCCCTGACCAAAACCCTGATCGTGCTGACCTTCCTGGTCGGCTTGCTGCCGGTGATCGGCAACCTGATCTCCAACACCCTGATCACCATCGTCGCGCTGTCGCTGTCGATCTGGGTGGCGGTGGCAGCGTTGGGGTATCTGATTGTGATCCACAAGGTTGAGTACTTCCTCAACGCGCGCATTGTCGGCGGGCAGATCAGTGCCAAATCCTGGGAATTGCTGCTGGCGATGCTGGTGTTTGAAGCCGCGTTCGGCTTGCCGGGTGTGGTGGCGGGGCCGATTTATTATGCGTATCTGAAGAGTGAACTGAAGCTGGCGGGGATGGTTTAAGCATTGTAGGTGCCTGAGCTGGCCTCTTCGCGAGCAAGCCCGCTCCCACATTTGAAATGCATTCCAAGTGTGGGAGCGGGCTTGCTCGCGAAGGGCGCACAGCAGATTTAAGCTAAATCTCAGCTGCCGTAGCGCTTGCTCGCCTCAATCGCCAGGCCACTGCCGATACTGCCGAAGATATTGCCTTCCACATGCCGCGCATTCGGCAGCATCGCCGAGATGCTGTGACGCAGTGCCGGAATGCCGCTGGAGCCGCCGGTAAAAAACACCGTGTCCACCTGGGCCACGCTCACCGAAGCATCATTGAGCAATTGCGTGACGCTGTTGCGCACACGTTCCAGCAAGGCGTCGATGGACGACTCGAACAATGCCCGGCTCAGGTCTACGCTCAGGCCTTTTTCGATGCGGTCCAGGGCCACGTGGCGGCTGTCTTCGTGGGTCAGCTGGATCTTGGTTTCTTCCACTTCCATGGCCAGCCAGTGCCCGGCGCGCTGTTCGATCAGCTTGAACAGGCGGTCGATGCCGCCGGTGTCTTCGATGTCGTAGCGCATGCTGCCCAGGGCCAGCTGGGATTTTTGCGAGTACACAGAGTTGATGGTGTGCCAGGTGGCCAGGTTCATGTGGTGGCTGGTGGGCATGTAGGCGCCGCTTTTCATGCGGCTGCCGTAGCCGAACAGCGGCATCATGCCTTGCAGGCTGAGCTGTTTGTCGAAGTCGGTACCGCCGATGTGCACGCCGCCGGTGGCGAGGATGTCGCTCTGGCGGTTGTCGTCGTGACGGCGGTCCGGCGACAGGCGCACCAACGAGAAGTCTGAAGTACCGCCGCCGATGTCGACGATCAGTACCAGCTCTTCTTTCTCGATGGTGGACTCATAGTCGAACGCGGCCGCGATCGGTTCGTACTGGAACGAGATGTCCTTGAAGCCGATCTTGCGCGCCACGTCCACCAGGGTGTTTTCGGCTTCCTGGTCGGCCATCGGGTCGTCATCGACGAAGAACACCGGGCGGCCCAGCACCACTTCTTCGAACTCGCGGCCGGCATTGGCTTCGGCGCGGCTCTTGAGCTGGCCGATAAACAGCGCCAGCAGGTCGGTGAACGGCATGGCCGTGCCCAATACGCTGGTGTCGTGTTTGATCAGCTTGGAACCCAGCAGGCTCTTGAGCGAGCGCATCAGCCGGCCTTCGTAGTTTTCCAGGTATTCGTGCAGCGCCAGGCGGCCGTACACCGGGCGGCGCTCCTCGAAGTTGAAGAACACCACCGACGGCAGGGTGATCTTGTCGTCCTCCAGCGCAATAAGCGTCTCCTCGCCGGGGCGGATCCAGCCGACGGTGGAGTTGGACGTGCCGAAGTCGATGCCGCAGGCACGGGCTGGGGATGTGTTGTTCATGTCTTCCAGGTTCCGGTTAAAAAACGGCCGCGCAGTGTATGCCACTCACGCGCAGATGCGTAGGCCGGTTATCCGTAATCCCGGCTAAAACCCTACATACCTACCCTTTGAATCTGGAGCCAATCGTTAGGCTGCGGTTTACATTACTCGTGGATGAACCGTTATGCCTACCGATACCCCCTCGACCTCCGAGGCTAGCTTCAATGTTGACCTTCGCGGCGCACATTACGACTTCCTGAAAGAACGCGTGCCTGACTGGTTCATGCAGGGCTCCACGCAACGCCAGGAAGAACTCGGCAAGCTTGAAATGGAGATGCCCGCCTGGTACCAGGCGGCCTCGCCGCAGTCCAAGGCCGACTTGGCGCAAGCTCATGGGCGTTTTCGCGAAACCCTTAACCAGGTAGAAGGCCGGCTTGGCCAAATTCAAGACGTTCTGGACTTTGGCGAGCAGCCGCTCAAAGACGCGATCAAAGCCCGGTTCAACCTGGAACTGGACGTGCGGCATGTTTACTTCGCGCGCAAATACGGCTCCAAAGGGCGTCGCGACGATTTTTATGGGGCGTTTGTGTTCGACACGCAAAACGATCCGAGCCTGACATATGAGTATCGAGGGATGTCTCTGCTTGAGGCCGCCCTGGCCAACTTCGAGGCCGCAGAAGAGCAGCCTTCACCCTGCGCCGATTGCCAGATCATCACCACCTGGAATAACGACAACGCCGAGATACTCTCGACATACGCCGCCGTCAAGGCTCAGGCCGTGGCGATTGAGCCCCATGCATTCGCCACGCTCTGTCGTACCCTGGACCTGGGGACGCTTTATCAGAACCATCTCAAAGCGGTGTTGCAGCCCGAGGGCGCCGGCGAGCGTGAGGCGCTGGAGCAGCAGCTGCAAGCCTATCACCAGCAACAATTTGCGCTGTGCGTGGAAATTGCCTGGCTCGGGCCGCAAGGGCGCATCCGTGCTGATGTGTACGCGATGCTCAAGCAACTGGCGCTGGGCCAGGGCGCCGGTCTGACGCTGGATGGCAGGCCGGTCACGTTCTCGGCAATGAATCTGTTCGACAGCATGTTGGTGGGGCCCCTGTTGATCGGCCCTGATCGGCAAAATTCCGACAGGACCGAGCGCCTGGTGGTGTACATCCCCAATGATCCCCAGCAGCCCATCAAGGAGTATGCGTCCAGCGCCGACTTCATGGTGGATATCCGCACACGCTTGCAAAGCGCGTCCTACCGGCGTTTTTTCAGTCGCTTCGTGCCGCAGCGTGACCAAGGTGGTTTTTTCAACCAGTTCAATAAGCTGTATCGCCCCGCCAATGGTGCGACCAATGAGGGTGACTACCCACTGCAACCTCAGCCCAAGCGCCTGCCCATCCGTGAAATGGCAATAACCGGTAACCTGTGGGAGCAATCGATTCACGCTCACACCCGCAAGATTTTTGCCGATGCCAGGGCGGTGGCGGTGCCGACCGAGGACGAAGACCGCAAGGCGCGGCTGGAGCGGCTGGAAAGTTACTTCGATGCGGCGGTCAGCGTGTTCAACCTGGCGGCCTTCGTGGTGCCGGGGCTCGGGCCGATCATGCTTGCCGTCGGCGCATCACAGATGTGCGATGAGGTGTTCGAGGGCATAGAGGCCTACGGGCGCGGCGAACTCAAGGAAATGTGGGGCCATTTTGCCTCCGTGGCGTTGAACGTTGCGTTTATCGCGACCGGCGCCAAGGTCCTGCCCGAGATCAAATGGCAAAGCGCGCTGGATAACTTCAAGCCGGTGACAATGCCGACGGGCAAGCAGGTGTTGTGGAGAGCGGACCTGGGCGGTTACGAAGCCCCGATTACGCTGGCGTCAGGAGCCAAGGCCAACGCGCTGGGCCTGTACGCCCATGACGGCAAGGAAATCGTTGCGATCGAGGGCAAGCATTACCGCGTCAAGCAGGAGGCGGACACCGGCCAATACCGCATCCAGCATCCGACCCGGCCCGACGCCTACGCCCCGGAGCTGGAGCATAACCACAACGGCGTCTGGACCCACGAGCTTGAAGATCCCCAGTCCTGGGACGAACCCACTTTGCACCGGCGCCTGGGGATTACCGAGCATGCCGAGCCGCTGCGTATCAGTGGGGTGGAGTCCGCCGCGTTGCGCCAGGTGGCGGTCGAGCATGCACCTTTGCCGCTGTTGTTCGACGATACCCTCAAGCGCTTCGAGCTCCATCAGCAACTGAGCACCTTTGTCGAGCAGATCAACAGCAACGACCCGCTGGTGCACAGGCAAGCAGAACCTGCGTTGCAATTTGAAATGCTTCAGCGCCGAGGCCTGTTGCCCGAGGACACCCCGCTTAAAATCATCGGGCCCGACGGCGCGGTGCTTTGGGAAACACCCAACAGCTCTGCGTCATTGAGCAAGCGTGTGGTGGTGTTGACGCAAAGCGCGTGGGCGCAGGGGCATTTGTTGCGAGAGGTGTTGTACACGCTGCAAGGTGTCGACCCGCAGCTCAAGGAGTTTCCGGGCCGCCCCGAAGAGTCGTTGGAGGTTCGCGCCGGCAAATTGCGTCAGTACATTGGCGAGGCCGTCGACAGCCTTAAAGGGCCGTTGCTGGAAGAGCGCTACCGAGCGCAGACCGCGACACGTGATGCCGATGTGCAGCACCTCGTGGACACGTTTGCGCCGTTGCCGTCAGCGGCGGCCGAGCAATTGCTCAAAGACGCGACTCTTGATGAAAGGCAGGCGTTTCGCCGCACGGCGGTCCTGCCTGAACACCTGCTGGTGCGCGCCAAGTGGTGCGCCCAGGAGACCCGTGTTGCGCGGGCCTACGAGGGGCTGCAACTGGATGCCCAGACCCATCTCGACAGCCATCGACTGGCTCTGCGCACCTTGGAAACGTTGCCCGGCTGGCACCGCGGTTCGCGGGTGGAGCTGCGCCGGTATTCGCTTCAGGGCACCGTGCTCGATGCCATTGGCTCGCCTGACTTCCCATCCAGACGAACCCTGGTAGTGCTGGAAAACGGCCAGCTTCAGGGCGCCCCGTCCGGGGATTTGTACACGGCGATGTGGGAGCTACTGGCGCACGCAGAGCGTCAGCGCATGGGCGTGAACAGTGCGCTGGCGTTGAAACAGGCGATTCAACGCAGCCCGTTGCCCCGTGAAGCGCTGCGCACGGCGCTGGAGGAAAACCCGATACGCAAGCCGGACTATGACCCGATGGTGCGTCTGATGGGCGGCGCACCTGGCTATCGCCAGGTGTTGAAAAGTGCACGCAATGCGCTGCGTTCACCCACCGAGCGGGTCGAGAAGTTGTTTCCCTCGTTCAGCCCGGAACAGGTCACAGCGTTTATCCAATCGTTGGGTGAAGACGTGCGGGGCGCTCTGGCGCGCCGGGAGCTTGAGTACCAGAACCTGAAAAAGACCTTGAAGGTCTGGCAGCGTTCGGAGCGAGCACCGGGCGATTCGCGCTCGCGTTTCGCCGACTACATGCTGCGTTGCTGGCGACGTGAAACGGGCACCACGTTGACCATCGTAGCGGAGGAGGGACTGCCGCCGATCCGTGGGGACTTCAGCCATGTCAGGGGACTCAATTGCTATGCCCCCAATTGGTCGGGTGATATCCAAACGTTCCTTGAAAACTTCACCCAGTTGCACAAGTTGGAATTGCTCAGCCATCTCACCGAGCTTCCCCCGCCGATTGCCGACATGAAAAACCTCACCTGGTTGAGCCTGCCCGCTAACGGGTTGCGCCTGAACCCGCGCACTGCCGGAGTGTTGAGTGAACTGCGCGCCCTGGAGCACCTTAATCTGTCGAAAAACCCGTTGGGGGTGTTGCCCGACTTCAGTGGTCTGAGCCAGTTGCGGACGCTGAACTTGAGCGAGTCGAAGATCAATCAGTGGCCCACAGGGTTAAGGACGCAGAGGCAACTGGAGTCTGTCGATTTGAGCTTCAACCAGTTGCAGCAGGTGCCGCAGGAAAACCTGACGCCGCCGCCCGAACACTTGGAGGCGATCACCCGGATCAATCTTGTCACCCGTCTCAAAGGTAATCCGTTCCCCGCGGACTACTGGAAAGTGTTCGATGCATACTGGAAAAACCTCGCACAGACGCGGCCGGACTTGATACGGGGTCATTTGTACGATGTTTTTGACAGCGGCAATCCATTGCTCCAAGCGTTTATGGAAATCTACCCCAACAGAAACGATCAAGCCCTTCGAGAACTCATCTGGGACCTGGGTGACGGCGCCGAGGCCGAGGTGGCCCGGCTCAAGGTGGAATTTGATCGATTCCAACAGCAACTGGACGCGTGGATGCTTACCGGGGGCGGTGAGCATCAGCCCTACCTGCATGTGGGACGGCGCGCGAGTGACGCGACAGCCTTGCATGCGCGCCAGGTGGCGCGTCGGCGTATGTTGCAGTGCTGGCGGCGCGAAACCTCTCCGGTGCTGGGCGACGACGGCACACCTCTCGGCTGGGAGCTGAACCTCAGTGGCCTGTACCTGCCGAGCTTGCCGGATCTGGATACCGACTTCAGCCACGTCGGTTCACTCAAGTTGAGCGACCTGCACTTGAGTTCATCGCCCCAGGGCTTTCTTGCGCGTTTCCCGGGTGCGCGCGAGTTGGACCTGTCGCACAACCTCTTGTTTGAGATACCTGCCGCCGCCAGGCAAATGCCTGGGCTGACCCGCTTAGACCTGCAAGGCAACCGGATCCGAATACTCCCCGACTCGCTGCTGACGCCCACGGACGCGCAACTGGCGCAGACCGCGAGTTTCACCCGCGTGATCAACATGGCCGGCAACCCCTTGTCGGCCCAGACTCGACGCCGGGTGATGGCCTACGGCAACCGGCTGCGCGAGATTGGCCTGGCGACGGCCGAGCAACCCGATTTGCTGGTTTCCAGCGCCTTGAGTAGAGGTGTCCAGGCGCTTGCGCCCATCGATACCGCGCCGCTGCAGCGTTGGCTGTCCGCGCTGTCCCCGGAGCAGGTCGCACAGCGCACCGAACAATGGACTACGTTGCGTTGGGATGCGGGTTCGGACGGCTTCTTCGAAGTGCTCAGAGACCTGCAGCACATGGATGCCGGGCACGCTGACTTGCAGCGGCGCGTGTGGGAGGTCATCGACAGCATCACTGAAAACAGCGTCGAGTCGGAGCAGTTGCGCAAGGACATGTTCGAGTGGGCAGGCCGGGCGGCGTGCTGCGATCGGGCAGCCTTGAGCTTTGGTCATCTGGAGGTTTTGGCGTTGGTGTACAAGGCTAAAAAGCTGGCATTGGACGCAACCCAGGGCCGGGCCTTGGTCACGCTTTGCAGAGGCTTGTTCCGCCTGGATGAAGTGGAAAAGATCGCGCTGAAGGAAATTGACCGGCGCCGGACCGCGATCAATGAACGTGAAGACTTGACGCCGGACCAGAAGGAACTTGCGCTCGAGGGCGTGGAGGAAGTCGAGATCCGCCTGGCGTATCGCGACGGCCTCAAGGACCGGCTGGAATTGCCGGGGCAACCCCATGAGACTCATTACACCCACTTGGTCGATATCACCGAGGCGATGCTGGACGACGCCTACCGGCAAGTGACCCGATTGGACAATTCGCCGCAAGCGCTGCAGGCCATGTTGGCCAGGGAGTTCTGGAAAGATTTCATCACTCATAAATACCGCTCGCGGTTCGACACCCAGAACGAACCCCATCAGGCGCAAATGGCGAGGCTGCAAAACGATTTCGACACCGGCACGTTGTCCGAGGCGGCCTTTGGCGTGAAGGCCGCCGAGCTTCACGCGCAGTTTGCAATCGAGGAAGCACAATTGATCCAGACCCTGAGCCGCGAGGAAGTGGCGCAGGCGTTGGTGCCCGAGGATGCACTGCAAGTGCTGGTGGAATCGGCCGATAGCGCTGCGCCGGGGTTGTCGCTGACACAGGCGCAAGCCATCGACTTCAAGGGCAAACAGTACTTTGTCGCGAGCATGCCCGATGCAGGGGATGGCGAACATTACGTGTTGTGGGTGCAGGCCCAGGACAACCCACTGGCGTTGGTCAGCAGCGGCATCATCGCCAGGCCTGACCGCGCCGGGGGGTGGAAGCGTAGAGGCCTGGCCGCAGGCATGCAGGCCCAAGGCCCGGACGAGGCATTCGAAGACGCCCTGGAATCGATGCCGGTGGCACCCTACACGGCGACCGAGCTGAGCATGATGCGCGAAAGCGTGCATTTCACCCGGCGCCCCAACAGGCCTGGCAGTTATCACCGCGCCAACAATGGCAAATACCCGCTCAGGGATTATCAGGGACGGCCGATCCGCATTCGCAAGATGATGCGCAGCGTCACTCTGGATAATGGCACTCAATACACCTCGGCACCCCTTAAGCCGTATATCCAGTTTGAAGGTTACGAGGCAGTCGCCGCACGTTATGAAGAAAAATTGAGCGTGCGCGTGTTCACCGCCGAGGACATGAAAGCGCCTCAGGAGCAGGCGCTGATCGGCCAGTCGATGGTGGTTGCCAACCGGCGTATCGCCAAAGGCGAAATAGTCGGTGTATACGGCGGCACAGTGTTGCCCGAGGGGTTGTTCGGGCCGTCCGGGCAGACCTACACCCTTTCCATCGGCAAGCGCCCGGTCATGAGCGGTGGGAAAATCGTGGGTTCAGAGGCCATTCATCTGTCGGGCGATAACATCACCTCCAGGATAAACACCCTGCTGGAGTATGACGCCGAAGGCAAACCGCTACGCCAGGCTGCAGCGGGTTATAACGCCGAGCTCGTCGGGTTTCCCGTCGAAGCCGATATGTTGCTGGGGATGGGCCCCGAGGTAAAAACCACGCGCAAGGATTTTGTCCTGAGTGCGGTGTTTGCCACTGACGACATTCCAGCCGGCGCCGAGTTGCGCATGGACTATGGCTACACCGACAGCGTAGTCCAAAGGCTGTTTTCCTGAATCACGGGCGTAGGTGAAAATCGCCCCGCCATCTTGAAAGGCTTGAGGTATGCCCCAATCTTGTGGGCATACCTCAGGTGGCCGCGCGAATAATGTCGCTGTGTGTGCCGCCAATCTTGATAAAGGATGGTGAATCCCAATGGATTTCAAAGATTATTACAAGATTCTTGGCGTCGAGCCCACGGCCGACGACAAGGAGATCAAGGCCGCTTATCGCAAGCTGGCGCGCAAGTACCACCCGGATGTCAGTAAAGAGAAGGACGCCGAAGCCAAGTTCAAGGACGCGTCCGAAGCCTATGAAGCACTCAAAAGTGCTGACAAACGCGCCGAGTACGACGAGCTGCGCAAATATGGCCAGCATGGCCAGCCGTTCCAGGGGCCGCCGGGCTGGCAGAGCCGTGGCGGTTTTGGCGGTGGCCAGGACGCGGGCGACTTTTCGGACTTTTTCAGCTCGATCTTCGGCGCGCGCGGCGATGCGTTCGGCGGCGGCCAGCGGCGTCCTGCCGGGCGCAAAGGCCAGGATGTGGAGATGCAGTTGTCGGTGTCCCTTGAAGAGACGCTGTCCACCGAGTCCAAGCAGATCAGCTTCCAGGTGCCGCAGTACGATGCCTCCGGTCGGCACGTGAGCAATACCGTTAAAAGCCTGAACGTGAAGATCCCGGCCGGTGTGGCCGATGGCGAGCGCATCCGCCTTAAGGGCCAGGGCGCACCGGGTATTGGCGGCGGCGCGAATGGCGACCTGTACCTGATCATCAAGTTTGCACCGCATGCCAAGTTCGAAGCCGATGGCGAAGACCTGATCATCAACCTGCCATTGGCGCCGTGGGAGCTGGCTTTGGGTGCCGAAATTGCGGTGCCGACCCTTACCGGCAAGATCAACCTCAAGGTGCCGGCCGGCAGCCAGAACGGCCAACGCATGCGCGCCAAGGGCCACGGCTTGCTGAACAAGGCCGGGCAGCGTGGTTACTTGTTTATTCAGCTCAAGGTCGTAATGCCCAAGGCGGCGGACGATGAGGTCAAGGCGTTGTGGCAGGCCCTGGCGCAGAAAGCCGCGTTCGATCCGCGCGAGCATTTTTGAGCGGCTTAACTATGTAATCTTTTAACGGCGTGGCGTTCGATAGGCTGGATTTTTTCAGCAAAAGGACCCTTGCCGTGCCTGACAATACCGTCTCTCCCTCTACCACTGAAGGTTCGTTGAATGCGGACCTTCGTGGTGTTCATTACGACTTCCTCAAAGACCGCGTGCCGGACTGGTTCAACCAGGGCACGCCACAACGCCAACAAGAACTCGCCGACCATGAACTGGAACTGCCCGGCTGGTACTTGAATGCTTCGGCCCAATCCAAGGCCGTGCTGGCAGACAGGCACACTCAATACCGCCAGACCCTGAACCGGATCGAGGCTGAACTGGGGCGCGTGCAGGATGTACTCGACTTTGCCGAGCAGCCGCTCAAGGACGCCATCAAGCAACGGTTCAACCTGGAGCTGGATGTGCGCCAGGTGTTCTTCGCGCGCAAATATGCATTCAAGGGTCGCGACGATTTTTATGGGGCTTTCGTCTTCGATCAGCAGAAGGATCCGGCCCTGAGTTACCGCTACCGGGGGATGTCTGTGCTGGAAGCGGCCTTGGCCAACTTCAGCCTTGAAGAGGAGCAGCCTGGCGCCTGCGCCGATTGCGAGGTGATTACCCGCTTTGGCGCGTATGACGGCGAAATCCTGCCGACCTTCAGTGCCCTCAACGCTCAGGCCGTAGCCATTGCCCCGCATGAATTTGCCGGCCTCTGCCGCACACTGGACCTGGGCAAGCAGTATCAGGACCATCTCAAAACCATCGTGCAGCCTGAGGATAAGGTCAAGCGCGAGGCCCTTGAACAGCAACTGCAAGAGTTGTATCGCCAGCAACTGGTGCTGTGCAGTGAAGTGGCCGCCGCCCAGTTCACCAGCGGTGGCGGCGACGAGACTGCCGGCGGTATCAGTGCAGACGCCTATCGCATGCTGCAACAGTTGCTGACCGACCCGCGCAGCGCCACGCTGGACGGTCGACCCGTGACGGTGACGGCGCTCAACCTGTTTGGCAGTATGCTGGTCGGTCCTCTGTTGATTGGCCCCGAACGCAGCAGCGCCGAACGCGTCGAACGCCTGGTGGCGTATATCCCCCATGACCCTGAGCAGCCGCTGACCGAATATGCTTCAAGTGCCGACTTCATGGTGGCACTGAGGGCCCGGTTGCACAGTGGGGACTACCGACGTTTTTTCAGCCGCTTCGTGCCGCAGCGTGAGCAGGGGGCGTTCTTTCAACGTTTTGACACCCTGTATCAACCTGCCGGCGGGGGTAACGGCGCAGCCGACTATCCGCTCCAGTCGCGCCCGGTGAAGCTGCCGCTGGCCGATGTGGCGATTGACGGCGACCTGTGGGAGCAAATGCGCGACGCGCACGTGCGCAAAATTTTTGCCGATGCCCGTGCCGTCGCGGTACCCACCGCGGACGAAGACCGGGAGACGCGCATGGCACGGCTGGATAGCTACCTGGACGCGGTGCTCAGTGTGTTTAACCTCGCGGCATTCATGGTGCCCGGGCTTGGGCCGATCATGCTTGCCGTAGGCGCGGCGCAGATGGCCTCTGAAGTCTTCGAAGGCTTTGAGTCCTTTGAGCAGGGCGACATCAAGTCGATGTGGGCGCATTTTTCCAGCGTGGCCTTGAACGCTGCGTTCATCGGCACGGGGGCCAAAGTGCTGCCCCAGGTCAGGGTTTCAAGTGTGGTCGACAACCTTCGGCCGGTGACGGTGCCGAGCGGCAAACAACGGTTGTGGAAGCCTGAACTGACCAGCTACGAACATACCCCGTCGATACCCGAGGGCGTGTCGCCCGACGAACTGGGCCTGCACAACGTGAACGGTAAAACCATCTTGCCGGTGAATGGCAAGCGCTACGCCGTGCAGCAAGATCCGGTGACCGAGGAATATCGCATCACCCATCCCACGCGCCCGGATGCCTATCAACCCAAGCTGACAAGCAACGGCAGTGGCCTGTGGAACCACGAACTGGAGCGCCCGCTGACATGGGAAGGTGCAACGCTGATGCGGCGCTTGGGCCCGGTAACGGAAGGTTTCAGCGATGTCGAGCTGGAACAGGTTCGACGCACGGCGGATGTGAGTGAGGACGTATTACGCCGGGTGCACGTGGAGGGTGAGCCGGTGCCCGCTATTCTGCTCGACACCTTGCGCCAGTTCCGGGCGTATGGCGACGCGGTGAGAGTGGCCGAAGGCATCCGTGCCGGTTCACTCAGCAGCGAGTTGTGCAGCTATGCCGCCTCCTTGCTGGTCGAGCTGCCGGGGTGGCCGGCCAACAAGGCGATAGAAGCGTTTGCGGGCGATGAGTTGAGTGGGCCGTCGATCAAGTACGGCAACAGCCAGGCGGTCGCCTCGGATACCGTGCGCATCAACCGCACCGATTTGATGAACGGCCAATTGCCCAAACGCGTTATTGAGTCGTTGAACGAAACCCAGCTGGATGAGCTGGTGGGCCGTTACACCGCCCGCACGCCCGAGGCGCGCACCGAGGCCTTGCAGTCACAGCTGGAACAGCACGCCATCGCTGCCAGGTCGCGGCTGATGAGCAGTATCTACGTGGAACAGCAGCCGCCGTCGGACGCCGCGATCATGTTGCTGCAGCGTGACTTCAAGCGTTTGCCCACGATCATGGCGCGCGAACTGCTGGCCGACGCTACGCCGGCCGAGCGAGACGTCATGCTCAACGCCAGTCGCATTCCGCTGCGCATTGCACAAAAAGCCCGACTGGCCCAACAACAGATGCGCCTGACCCTCGCCTATGAAGGCTTGCACCTGGACGCCGTCGCCAGCCTGGACACCGAAGCCCTGGTACTCAATAGCGTGTCACGTCTGCCGGGCTGGACCGACAACCTGCGCCTGGAAGTGCGCGAAGGCCGGCTCGAAGGTGAGTTGCGAGCCAGCTTCGGCCCACCGGACGCGGCGGAGCGCAAGGTACTGGTGCGGATGGGCGACGGGCGCTACCAGGCGCGCAATGTGCGTGATGAACACCTGCACGGCATCGACGACCTCTACGCCTCGCTCCAGCACGCCTTGACCGACCGCCACCGGCAGGCTTTGGGGCTGCCGCATATCAAGCAAGGCGCGGCATTGAAAACCAGGATCATCGAGCATGCACTGCCCCGGGAACAATTGCGTCAGGTGCTCAAAATGCAGCCGGGCAAGCGGCCGTTCTTCAAGACGCCGATGCGCCTGTCCGGTGAACGAATCGGTTATCCCTTGAGCGACCATGGCCAGCCCACGATTTGGCGCCAGGCGCTTGAACCGCGAATCCGTGAACTGTATCCGACCTTTTTACCTCAAGAGGTCAGCGCGTTCATCGATGCCCATGGCACGCTTGCCGGCAGGGTGCTTCGCGGCCTGAAGCGTGAATACACCCACTTGAATGACACCCTGCAAGACTGGCAGCGGGCGCAGGTCGACGAGGCAACGCCAGCGGAACGCACCACCCCCGAGTTCACCGCACGCCGCCATGCACGGTTGTCGATTGTCAGAGCACTCAAGCAAGCCTGGCAGCGTACAGGCGAGCCGGACCTGACGGTGACCGGTGAGTCCCAGGGGCAGTTCCTCGATTTTGCCGGTGAGGACCTGCACGATCAGTTGGCGCAATTGCCGCCGCTGACCGCCAACTTCGATCATGTCTCCAACATTGATTTGTCGGGTACGGGCCTGAGTGCACTGGGCATCGACAATTTTTTGCTGCACTTCCCGCGCCTGCGGCGGCTGGACCTGAGCAATAACCGCCTGGTCAGCCTGCCTGAACCGATTGCCCGGATGACACGCCTGAACGAGCTGGACCTGTCCGATAACCTGATCGAACTGGAACCCGCAGCGGTGAGCGCCTTGCGTGGGTTGACGCACCTCAATTACCTGGCGCTGGAGGGCAACCCGCTGGAGATGTCCCCCGATATCAGTCAGATGCCGTACCTCAATATCCTCAGGCTGGCCGATACCGGGCTTACTGCCTGGCCGACAGGGGTGTTCGAGCAGCCGCGAGATACCACGTTCTTCCTCGACCTGAGCCATAACCCGCTGCAGCAGGTTCCGGCCGTCGCACCCGGTTCAGCTCAAGCGCATACCGTGGCGCGCACACAAATCAGCCAGACGCCCGAGTTTATCAGTGAGCAGAATTTACAACTGTACAGGGCCCATCGAGCCTCAGTGGGCATGGACCTTGATAGGGTTGCGCCACCGCGCGGTATCCAGGACAACATTCATTGGCGCGCTGGCTTGAGTGATGATGAGTGGCTGGCCAAGCAGGGTGTATGGAACAGCCTGGAATACGAGCCGGGCGCCGAGCCGTTTTTTAACGAACTGCTCAAATTGGCGGATTCCGCCGATGCGCTGGCGCCGGATGAGGCGGTGAGGGCGCAGCTGACAGGCAAGGTTTGGCAAATGGTCGAGGCGGCCGCGTCTGACAGCGCACTACGCAAGAGGCTGTTCGAAATGGCCGCAGCGCCCACCTCCTGTGTGGACGCCGGCGCGCAGTTATTCAATGCCATGGGCCTGGAAGTGCTGGTTTGGCAGGCCCATGGGCTGGGCACGCCGGCCGCGATAGAGCGCCAACTGTTGACGTTGGCCCGCGGCAAATCGCGCCTGGATGCACTGGGCAAGATCGCCAAGGATCGGATCAGTGCGCTTTATGCTCAAGGGCGCCGGTTCCCCCGCTACGATGCGCAGGGTGCCTTGGTTCCTCAGCGCGATGCCCAGGGAAACCCCATAAGGACAATTGACGAGGTAGAGATCCATTTTATCTACCCCACCCGTTTGGCCGAGCGCCTGGAGTTGCCTTGGCAGTCGAGGAACATGCGGTTTATCGAGCCCGATGTGACACCCCAGATGATCGAGGCGGCTTATACGCAGGTGCTGGCGCAGGAGGCCGGGGCGTTGATCACATCACGGCTTCTGGACCAGCCTTTTTGGAAAGACTTTTTACGTCAATCCGACCCGCAGGCGTTCAGCACCCTGCGGGCCAGGGACGAAGCGTTGACGGATGCAGCCTCCGGCCCGACACCCACGATGAGTGACGCCGAGTATCACGCGGGCCTGGAACTGCTTGCCGCTGACGAAAAAGCCCTGTTCACGTCGCTGACCCGGCAAGCCATCGAGCGTGCAGGCTGGGCCACTCGTTAAAACAGAAAATAGCGCTGGGCCATCGGCAACACGTCGGCCGGCTCGCACCACAGCAACTCGCCGTCGGCCTTGACCTGGTAGGTCTGTGGGTCGACGTCGATGTGGGGCAGGTAGTCGTTGTGGATCAGGTCGGTTTTCTGCACGTCGCGGCAGCCTTTGACCACTGCAATCTGCTTTTTCAAACCCAGGGCCTCGGGCAACCCGGCGTCCTGGGCCGCCTGGCTGATAAACGTCAGGCTGGTGGCGTGCAATGAGCTGCCGAAGCTGGCGAACATGGGGCGGTAGTGCACCGGCTGCGGTGTGGGGATCGACGCGTTGGCATCCCCCATCAGGCTGGATGCAATGGCGCCGCCCTTGAGGATCAAGGTCGGTTTGATGCCGAAGAACGCCGGGCGCCACAGCACCAGATCGGCCCACTTGCCCACTTCAATCGAGCCGACGATATGGCTGACGCCATGGGTGATTGCCGGGTTGATGGTGTACTTGGCGATGTAGCGTTTGGCGCGGAAGTTGTCGTTGCCGGGGCCGTCGCCGGGCAACGGGCCGCGTTGTTTTTTCATTTTGTCGGCGGTCTGCCAGGTACGCGTGATCACCTCGCCGACGCGGCCCATGGCTTGGCTGTCGGAGCTGATCATCGAGAACGCGCCCAAGTCGTGCAGGATATCTTCGGCGGCAATGGTCTCGCGGCGGATGCGGCTTTCGGCGAAGGCCACGTCTTCGGCGATGCTCGGGTCCAGGTGGTGGCAGACCATCAACATGTCCAAGTGCTCGTCGATGGTGTTGCGTGTGAACGGCCGCGTTGGGTTGGTGGAGCTGGGCAGTACGTTGGCAAAGCCGCACGCCTTGATGATATCCGGCGCGTGGCCGCCACCGGCGCCTTCGGTGTGGTAGGTGTGGATGGTGCGGCCTTTGAGCGCGGCCAGGGTGGTTTCGACGAAACCGGATTCGTTAAGGGTGTCGCTGTGAATCGCCACCTGCACGTCGTATTGGTCGGCCACGTTCAGGCAGTTGTCGATGCTGGCGGGTGTGGTGCCCCAGTCTTCATGCAGCTTCAAACCGATGGCGCCGGCCTTGACCTGCTCGATCAAGGGGTCGGGCAAACTGGCGTTGCCCTTGCCGGTAAACCCGATGTTCATCGGGAACGAGTCGCTGGCCTGCAGCATGCGCGCCAAGTGCCACGGGCCGGAGGTGCAGGTGGTGGCGTTGGTGCCGGTGGCCGGGCCGGTGCCACCGCCGATCATGGTGGTGACGCCGCTGGTCAGCGCCTCTTCGATCTGCTGCGGGCAAATGAAATGCACGTGGCTGTCGATGCCGCCGGCGGTGAGGATCATGCCTTCACCGGCGATCACTTCGGTGCTGGCGCCGATGGCCATGGTTACGCCGGGCTGGATATCCGGGTTGCCGGCCTTGCCGATCGCGTGAATGCGGCCGTTTTTAAGGCCGACGTCGGCCTTGACGATGCCCCAGTGGTCGATGATCAGCGCGTTGGTGATCAAGGTGTCGACCACTTCATGGGCGAGCAATTGGCTTTGGCCCTGGCCGTCGCGGATCACCTTGCCACCGCCGAATTTGACTTCTTCGCCGTAGACGGTGAAGTCCTGTTCGACTTCGACGAACAGGTCGGTGTCGGCCAGGCGGACCTTGTCACCGACGGTGGGGCCGTACATGTCGGCGTAGGCTTGTCTGGAAATCTTCATGTGCGTATTCCTTGATCGTTCCCACGCTCTGCGTGGGACTGCATCCGGTGACGCTCTGCGTCACGACTTTAAGGGCGGGACGCGGAGCGTCCCAGGCGGCGTTCCCACGCGGAGCGTGGGAACGATCAGTCGAGGTCGCCCATGATCCGTCCGGCAAACCCGAACACCCGCCGCCTGCCACTCAAATCCACCAATTCGATTTCGCGGCTCTGCCCCGGCTCAAACCGCACTGCCGTGCCCGCCGGAATATTCAGGCGCATGCCACGGCTGGCAGCGCGGTCAAAGGTCAGCGCGTCATTGGTTTCAAAAAAATGGTAATGCGAGCCCACCTGGATCGGCCGGTCGCCGCTGTTGGCCACGCTGAGGGTGACGGTGCGCCGGCCGACGTTGAGTTCGATGTCGCCAGGCTGGATCTGATATTCACCAGGAATCATGCAGGTTGCCCCAGGGTCTTGAAGTAGATGGCGGTCGGGGTGTAGCGCCCGTCCGGGCTTTGGCAGTAGTTGGGCAGCTCACCGATCTTGGTGTAGCGCAGCGACTGGTAGAAGGCTTCGGCACCGGAGCCGGCCTCGGTGTCCAGGTACAGCAGGCCGCGCTTGTGCTGGCGTGCGGCGAGTTCCAGGGTGTTCATCAACTGTTGGCCCAGGCCATGACGCCGCGCGCTGCTGTGTACCAGCAGCTTTTGCACTTCGGCGCGGTTCAGGCCGTTGGTTTTCAGGCACAGCGCCAGTTGCACGCTGGCAATGACTTGTTCGTCGCGCACCACCACCCACAGCAGCAGGCTGCCTTCTTCGATACTCGCCTGCACGCCGCTCAAATAGGTGCGGGCCTGGGCGTCATCGAAGTCGGCCATAAAACCGACTGAAGCGCCGTGCTTCACCGCGTCCAGCAACAGCTCAATCAAACCCAGGCGGTAATGGGCAAAACTTTCAGCATTGACTCGACGCAGTTGCGTAGCGCTCATCGATCTCACTCCTTGGGCGGTTCGGCGCCCGGGTTCAATGTCAGTTGCATAAAGGTCAGGTCCAGCCAGCGGCCGAACTTGATGCCCACTTGCGGCATGTGCCCGGTGCTGATGAAACCCAGGCGCTCATGCAGGCGGATAGACGCCTGGTTGCCGCTTTCAATGGCCGCGACCATCACATGCTTGCCACAGGTTTTGGCGCGCTCGATCAAAGCTTGCATCAGGCGCGGGCCGAGGCCTTTGCCGCGTTGGTCATTGCGCACGTAAACCGAGTGCTCAACGCTGTAGCGAAAACCTTCGAACGGGCGCCAGTCGCCGAACGAGGCGTAGCCGGTGACTTCATCGTTTTCCACCGCCACCAGAATCGGGTACTGCTGCACCTGGCGTGCACTGAACCAGGCCTGGCGGTTGGCCAGGTCCACCGGTTGCTCGTTCCAGATTGCCGTGGTGTTGAGCACCGCATCGTTGTAGATGTCGCGGATCGCCGGCAGGTCTTGCTCGGTAGCATCACGAATCATGGCCGGGCCTCACGCGATTGGCTGGTGGACAGTCACCAGCTTGGTGCCATCGGGGAAGGTGGCTTCCACCTGGATATCCGGGATCATTTCCGGGATGCCTTCCATCACTTGCTCGCGGCTGAGCAAGGTGGTGCCCAAGTGCATCAGCTCGGCCACGGTGCGGCCATCGCGGGCGCCTTCCATCAGCGCTGCGGAGATATAGGCGATGGTTTCCGGATAGTTAAGCTTCACGCCACGCGCCAAGCGGCGCTCGGCCACCAGGCCGGCGGTGAAGATCAACAGCTTGTCTTTTTCCCGTGGGGTCAAATCCATGGTTCAGTCCGTCGTGAAATACATTCGTAAAAACACTGCAGATCCCCTGTGGGAGCGGGCTTGCTCGCGAATGCGGTGGATCAGTTAAAGATGCATTGACTGACAAGCCGCCTTCGCGAGCAAGCCCGCTCCCACATTTTGATCTTCATGTGCTCCAGATTCTCGGTGATACCGCTTCCCGGCCCAGTACCGCCGGGCGCAGCAATCGCCATAGATCAACCAACCATCCTCGCGCCAGCAGTGCTTCACTGGCCAAACAACGCGCCACCAGCAGCCCAGGCAACTGGGTCAAATCGCCGCGCACCGCGTGGGGCAGTGAGCGGCATTGTTCAAGCAATTCAGGGTCTATATCGCCGGTCAGCAGCAACGTCGCAAACACCGGTTGCCCGTCCAGCCCGATGGGCGAGTCGAGCAAACCGTCGGCGCCTACAATGCGCTGGCGCTCGTGCCAGAGCAACTGGCCGTCGCGGCGAATATCCAGGCGCGATTGAAAGTGGCCCAGGTCGAAACGCTCGCCACTGGCCGGGCGGCCCAGGGCGATCACGTCCCAGTAAAACAGCCGGGCATCGCCTTGTAGATCAATGCGCGTGCTGAGTTCGGCCTGGGCGGCGCTGAACACGATGGTTTCCTGCGGCAGCCATTCCAGAGTCGCACCGGCTTCTACGCTGAGGTCGAGTGTTTGATAGGCCGGGCCGCTGGCGCGATACCACTTGGCCGCACCGGGGCTGGTCAATTGCGCCCAGGCGCCTGCGCCGACGTGGGCGCTGATGTCCAGGCGGTCGCCGCCGGCAATCCCGCCCGGCGGGTGCACGATGATGTGCTGGCACACCTCGGGGCCTTCGGCGTACAGGTGTTTTTGCACCCGCAGCGGGCCGAGGTGGCGGCGCATTACCGGGCGCGTGGTGTCGCCGAAACGCGCATAGCCAAGCTCCAGCTCGGCATGCCAGCGGGGGGTGAACAGGGCAGGGGTAACGGGCAGGTTCATATGTTCAGGCTTATCGTCAGGACGCTACAGATTAAATCGTAACCAGCCCGCGCACACCCTCGCTGTCCATATTTTCACCGCGGCCCTGCTGCACGATTTCACCGCGTGACATCACCAGGTATTGGTCGGCCAGCTCGGCGGCAAAGTCGTAGAACTGCTCGACCAAAAGGATCGCCATATCGCCGCGTGCCGCGAGCTTCTTGATCACCGCACCAATCTCCTTGATTACCGACGGCTGGATGCCCTCGGTGGGCTCATCGAGAATCAACAGGCGCGGGCGGCTGGCCAGCGCGCGGCCTATCGCCAATTGCTGCTGTTGGCCACCGGACAAATCGCCGCCGCGCCGGTGCTTCATCTGCAGCAGCACCGGGAACAGTTCATAGATAAACGCCGGGACTTCCTTGGCTTCAGAGCCAGGGAAGCGCGAGAGGCCCATCAGCAGGTTTTCTTCCACCGTCAGCCGTCCGAAAATCTCCCGGCCCTGGGGCACATAGGCGATACCGGCGTGTACGCGCTGGTGCGGTTTGAACCCGGTGATGGCCTTGCCTTCCCAGTTCACCGCACCTTCTTTGGCCGGTAACAGACCCATCAGGCATTTGAGCAAGGTGGTCTTGCCCACGCCGTTACGGCCAAGCAGACAGGTGACTTCGCCAATCTTCACGTCGAATGAGAGCCCGCGCAGGATGTGGCTACCGCCGTAGTACTGGTGCAGCTTGTCGACTTGCAGCATTCTCGAATACTCCTCAAATCCCCTGTGGGAGCGGGCTTGCTCGCGAATACGGTGTGTCAGTTAATGCATTTGTGACTGATCCACCGCATTCGCGAGCACGCCCGCTCCCACATAAAGCAGCCCGTGTCCGGTTTAGCGACCGAGGTAAACCTCGATAACACGCTCGTTTTCCTGCACCTGCGCAAGCGACCCTTCGGCCAGCACGCTGCCCTGGTGCAACACAGTCACGTGATCGGCAATCGCGCCGACAAACCCCATGTCGTGTTCCACCACCATCAGCGAATGCTTGCCCGCCAGGCGCTTGAACAGTTCGGCGGTGAACTCGGTTTCGGCGTCGGTCATGCCCGCCACCGGTTCGTCCAATAGCAGCAGTTGCGGGTCTTGCATCAGCAGCATGCCGATTTCCAGGAACTGCTTCTGCCCGTGGGACAACAACCCCGCCGGGCGCTGTGCCGAGGCGGTCAGGCGGATGGTATCGAGCACTTCCTCGATGCGGTCTTTCTGCTCACCGCTCAAGCGTGCGCGCAGGCTGGCCCATACCGACTTGTCAGTCTTTTGCGCCAGCTCCAGGTTTTCGAACACGCTCAGGGCTTCGAATACCGTGGGCTTCTGGAACTTGCGGCCAATGCCGGCCTGGGCGATCTGCACTTCGCTCATGCTGGTCAAGTCCAGGGTTTCGCCGAACCAGGCCTTGCCATGGCTGGGGCGGGTCTTGCCGGTGATCACGTCCATCAGCGTGGTTTTACCCGCGCCGTTGGGGCCGATGATGCAGCGCAGTTCGCCGACGCCGATGTACAGGTTCAAGTCATTGAGCGCCTTGAAGCCATCGAAGCTGACGCTGATGTCTTCCAGGGTCAGGATGGTGCCGTGGCGGGTGTTCAGGCCCTTGCCGGCGGCCTGGCCGATACCGATGGCATCGCGGCCGCTGCCCGCATCGAAAATAGGTTCCAGCATGACGTTCCTCATTTCTTCAGCAGGCCGATGATGCCCTTGGGCAGGTACAGCGTGACGATGATGAACAGCGCCCCAAGGAAGAACAGCCAGTATTCCGGGAAGGCTACGGTGAACCAGCTCTTCATGCCATTGACCACCCCCGCGCCCAGCAACGGCCCGATCAAGGTGCCGCGCCCGCCCAGGGCTACCCACACGGCGGCTTCGATGGAGTTGGTCGGCGACATTTCGCTGGGATTGATGATGCCCACTTGCGGTACATATAACGCGCCGGCCAAACCACACAGCACCGCACTCAACACCCACACAAACAGCTTGAAGCCACGCGGGTCGTAGCCGCAGAACATCAAGCGGTTCTCGGCGTCACGCAACGCTGTGAGCACGCGGCCGAACTTGCTCTGTGCAAGGCGCCAGCCGGTGTACAAGCTGGCGACCAGCAACAGTACGGTGGCGACAAACAGCACCGCCCGCGTGCCCGGCTCAGTGATGCCAAAGCCCAGAATGCTGCGAAAGTTAGTGAAGCCGTTGTTGCCGCCAAACCCGGTTTCGTTGCGGAAAAACAGCAGCATCCCGGCAAAGGTCAGCGCCTGGGTCATGATCGAGAAATACACGCCCTTGATCCGTGAACGAAAGGCGAAGAACCCGAATACCAGCGCCAGTAAACCTGGTGCCAGCACCACCAGGCACATGGCCCAGAGGAAGTGCTCGGTGCCGACCCAATACCACGGCAATTCGGTCCACGACAAAAAGGTCATGAACGCCGGCAATTCATCGCCGGAGGCCTGGCGCATCAGGTACATGCCCATCGCGTAACCGCCGAGGGCAAAGAACAATCCATGGCCGAGGGACAACATCCCTGCGTAACCCCACACCAGATCCAGCGCGAGAGCGACGATGGCGTAGCAGAGGATCTTGCCCACCAGCGTCAGGGTGTAGGCCGAGACATAAAACGGATTTTCCGGCGACAACAGCGAGCATAACGGCAGCGCCAGCAGCAGGATCAAAATGACCGCGCCCACCGCTATCGTGACTTTTGGGCCGACCTTTTGCGCGGCTGTAAGCATCAATGGCTGGTTCATCAATCGATCACCCGTCCTTTCAGTGCGAAGAGTCCTTGCGGGCGTTTCTGGATAAACAGAATGATCAGCGCGAGGATCAGGATCTTGCCGAGTACGGCGCCGATCTGCGGCTCGAGGATTTTATTGGCGATGCCCAGCCCGAAAGCCGCCATCACGCTGCCGGCCAACTGGCCGACGCCGCCGAGCACCACCACCAGGAACGAGTCGATGATGTAGCTCTGGCCCAGGTCCGGGCCGACGTTGCCGATCTGGCTCAGCGCTACACCACCAAGACCTGCGATGCCGGAGCCAAGGCCAAAGGCGAGCATGTCCACACGCCCGGTGGGCACGCCGCAGCACGCGGCCATGTTGCGGTTCTGGGTGACGGCGCGCACGTTGAGGCCCAGGCGCGTCTTGTTCAGCAGCAGCCAGGTCAGTACCACCACGCACAGCGCGAAGGCGATGATCACGATGCGGTTGTATGGCAGCACCAGGTTGGGCAGCACTTGAATGCCGCCGGACAACCATTCGGGGTTGGCCACTTCAACGTTCTGCGCACCGAACACCAGGCGCACCAGCTGGATCAGCATCAAGCTGATGCCCCAGGTGGCCAGCAGGGTTTCCAGCGGCCGCCCGTAGAGGTGGCGAATCACCGTGCGCTCCAGTGCCATGCCGATGGCCGCCGTGACAAAAAACGCCACCGGCAGCGCAACCAGCGGATAGAACTCGATGGCCGCCGGCACGTAGCGCTGCATCATCAGTTGCACCACATAAGTGGAGTAAGCGCCGAGCATCAGCATCTCGCCGTGGGCCATGTTGATCACGCCGAGCAGGCCGAAGGTGATCGCCAGGCCCAAGGCCGCGAGCAGCAGGATCGATCCCAAAGACATGCCGCTGAAGGCCTGGCCGAGAATCTCGCCAAACATCAATTTGCGTTTGACCTGGGCCAGGCTGGTCTCGGCGGCGGTGTGCACGGCGGCATCGGTTTCGACGCCGGGCGCCAGCAGCGCCTCAAGGCGTGTGCGCGCCAGCGGATCGCCGGTGCCGCCCAACAGGCGCACGGCGGCGAGACGAATGAGCGGGTCGGGGTCGACCAGTTGCAGGTTGGCCAGGGCCAGGCTCAGTGCGGTGTGCACGGCCTCGTTGGTCTCGGCGGCTACTTGCTGGTCGAGGAATTTGAGCTGCGCAGGTTGTGCGCTTTTCTGCAGGGTTTGCGCCGCGGCGAGGCGCACTTTGGGGTCGGCGGCAAGCAGTTGCTGGCTGGCTTGTACGTTGTCGATCAGGCCGCGCAGACGGTTGTTCAGGCGCACGGTCTTGGTTTCGCCGTTGACGTTAAGTTGGCCTTGTTGCAACGCGTCCACCAGCTCGATGCGCGCCGGGTCGGGCTGGGCGGCCCAGTCCTGGAGCAGCTTGGCTTGTTGCATCGGGTTGGCGTTGATGAAGTCTTCGGCGTCGCTGGCGTGTGCGGCAAAGGGCAGCCACAGCAGCAAGGCCAGAAAGTAGCGATGGAGGGCAGTGGGCATAACAAAGTGTCCTGATCATTCGCGGACAGTGTGGGAGCGGGCTTGCTCGCGAATACGGTGTGTCAGTTAATGTATTTGTGACTGATCCACCGCATTCGCGAGCAAGCCCGCTCCCACATGTTTGACCGCATGGGGCTTTAGTTGCTCTTCACGGCATAGTCCGGCTTCTTGTCGTTACCCGGAATGTACGGGCTCCACGGCTGGGCGCGGATCGGTTTTTCGGTCTGCCACACCACCGAGAACTGCCCGTCGGCCTGGATCTCGCCGATCATCACCGGCTTGTGCAGGTGGTGGTTGGTCGCATCCATGGTCAGGGTGAAGCCCGACGGCGCGGCGAAGGTCTGGCCGGCCATGGCTTCGCGCACTTTGTCGACATCGGTGGACTTGGCCTTCTCAACCGCCTGTGCCCACATATGGATGCCCACGTAGGTGGCTTCCATCGGGTCATTGGTCACGGCTTTGTCCGCACCCGGCAGGTTGTGGGCTTTGGCGTAAGCCTTCCAGTCCGCCACGAATTTCTTGTTCACCGGGTTCTCCACCGACTGGAAGTAGTTCCAGGCCGCGAGGTTGCCCACCAGCGGCTTGGTGTCGATGCCGCGCAGTTCTTCTTCACCCACGGAGAACGCCACCACTGGCACGTCGGTGGCTTTCAAGCCCTGGTTGGCCAGCTCTTTGTAGAACGGTACGTTGGAGTCGCCATTCACGGTGGAGATCACTGCGGTCTTGCCGCCGGCTGAGAACTTTTTGATGTTGGCAACGATAGTCTGGTAATCGCTGTGGCCGAACGGGGTGTAGACCTCTTCGATATCTTTATCGGCTACGCCTTTGGAGTGCAGGAACGAACGCAGAATCTTGTTGGTGGTGCGCGGGTACACGTAGTCGGTGCCGAGCAGGAAGAAGCGCTTGGCGCCGCCACCTTCTTCGCTCATCAGGTACTCCACTGCCGGGATCGCCTGTTGGTTAGGCGCTGCACCGGTATAGAACACGTTGGGCGACATCTCTTCGCCTTCGTACTGCACCGGGTAGAACAGCAGCCCGTTGAGTTCCTCGAACACCGGCAATACCGATTTGCGCGACACCGAGGTCCAGCAGCCGAACACCACGGCAACTTTGTCCTGGGTCAGCAACTGCCGGCCTTTCTCGGCGAACAGCGGCCAGTTCGACGCCGGGTCCACCACCACCGGCTCCAACATCTTGCCGTTCACGCCGCCCTTGGCGTTGATCTCGTCGATGGTCATCAACGCCATGTCTTTAAGCGAGGTTTCGGAGATGGCCATGGTCCCGGACAGCGAGTGCAGGATGCCGACTTTGATGGTCTCGGCGGCCTGGACGGTCCAGGTCAAACCCATCGCGGCAATGGATGCCGACAAGGTGAAAGCCTTGATCAAGCTACGACGCTTCATGGTGCGATCTCCGTAAACCATAGTTTTGTGGGGCAGATACGCAGTGCTTTGCAAAGGCTGTGCCTGCGCCGTGCCCCCTTGGTTTGAGGGCCGGATCATGGGCCTGGCACCCGCATCGCGCACCAGTGTGGCGCCGCAACGACGTGCCGGTGCGCGGGAAGCCTCAAAAGAGGGCGTGGAGTGCGGCTGTTGCCGTTGGGGTGCCTATTTGACACCTCGTACTGCCCATCACTGCTGAATATAAGTGCGTAGTCGCCAATCCCTGGCGCTGCGGTACGTGTATTGAAAGGTGATGAAATGGAGCGAATCAAACGTGGCTGGTTTGGGCAGGACCCAGCGCCACAGGTTGAGTTACCCCCGGTAGGGCCGGGGTTTGTGAGCATGGATGATGCGGCGCGTTATGCCCACGGGCAGATGGCTGGCATGCATGATCAGGAGTACGGCGGGGTGATTGTGCAAAGCCTGGCCGATGAGCTTTTTTATGCGACTGACCCCATCGAAGGCGGCGAGAATTTTTTCGACCTTACTGCCGTATTGAATCGAGACAGCAACAAGCAGTACTTGCATCCCGACGGTTATCGCTGTGTGGCGGAGTATCACTCGCACCCGGATCTGTTTTCTCAGTACAAGGACAACAATCCCGAACTTTCGGATCAGCAGATCAAGGCACTCAACAGCTTTTATTCAGAAGCGGACTTGGCGGCCAATATCCTGGAACCGGCGTTTTTCACTGCGGCGTATTTATCCGGCCCCGAAGGCTCGCTGTTCAAGCAGGTCGCCACCCGAACGGAGGCCGAGCGCCGTTTCGGTGTGTGGCTGGAGACCAAACAACCCTTCGGCAGGCCCGAGGGCTATGACGGCGTGGTGGAAAACCTGTTCAAGAAAGTCGCCAGCGTCAGCCGGCTGTCGATTCTGGTGTCCAATATGGTGTGGGGCGGGTCAACGGGCGAGGTCCCCGACAACTGGACGCCCTATCAACCCTTTGTGGCCAAAACCCAGGAGCTGCCGGCATGCGGGCCTGTGCAGGCAAGCCTTGACGATGCGATCAGCTATGCCCAGAAGCGTCTGGCCGCTGAACCCACGGCGGCTCAACAGGTGTTTGTGCTCAAGCATGACGATAAGCACCTGTATGCCGTGACCGAGCCGACTGCCCTTTTGCTGTCGGCCCAGCAGTTGTTTCCCACCGGGCCGGACGGCAAGCATCGCCTGCCTGAACACTTTCATCTGCTGGCGGTTTACCTGGGCAAAGGCGGTCATGCAGCGCTGACCAAGACACGGCAGCCGTGGTTGTACCGTAATTTCTTTTCGCCGCCGGAACTGGCCCGCCAGCTGTACCAGGGGCGGCTGGCGCCGGAGCTGCTCAAGCAAGGCGGATGGTCGGTATTGCATGGCACCGAAGATGGCGCCCTGCTGCGTTATACCTGCTCGTTTTCGGATGCTGAAGCCCAGCTTTATCGGGTCGAGCCCGATGGGGCGATTGTGGATAACGCCATTGATTCGGACTTGATTGCCGGCAAGCTTAAACCCAGTGACTGGGTGCGAAGGCTGATCAACGCAGGCCAATTGGATGTGCTCAAGACCAGCAAGGCCGGCAAGGGCACCCAAGTGTGGCCTGTGACTGCAAGGCTTGGCAGCGACTGGCGCCTGTTCGCGCAGATTCCCGTGCCCACGTATAGCCCGGCTTTCCTCACCGCCGACGATGCGGCCCGCTGGGCGCACGAGATGATCGGCCAGCGCCGTAACGTCGAATATGGCGGTGTCATTCTCAAGCGCGACAATCGTTTTTACGCCACGCATCCGGTCATGGGGCAGCGCGTGCAGTTCGATCATGGGCACATGCTGGCCAAAGACAGCGAGGGCAAGTTCATCGCCCCCGATGACTACATGGCCGAGGCTTTCTATCACTCCCATCCCGCCGATGCCGAAGGTATCAAGGCTCACCTGCCCCACTTCACCGACGACCAGGTGCAGGTGTTCAACAACTTCTATTCCGGCGCCGATCAACTCTTCAGCTTCGAAAGAAGAACCTTTGCCAAGGTCCACTACCTGTCCGGGCCGGACAACGTGCTGCTCAAATATGTCAGCAGTGGCTCGGCCATCGAAAAAAAACTGGACCTGTTTCTGCGTGGCGGGCCGGGCGAAACCAGCACTGATTTCGAGCACCCCATTCGCCTGTTGGCCGAAGCCGGTGAACTCACGGTGCTGGTCGCCAACCCGGTGTGGGGTGGTGTTCGCGGGCGTATATCCAAGGCGTGGCGTGTCAGGGCGGCCGCGACCGCCATGGAGCATCAGCCCTTTTTTACCCAGGTGTTCCCGCGCCCTGAACATGCCGTGGCGCGTGCGCTGTTGCTGTCTGACGGCCACGGCCAGGGCCAGGCTGGCAGGTTTGGGTTCGTACTCAAGCACACCCGTGACGATGCCTATGTGGCCACCTTGGCAGTGCCCAAACGTGAACCCGTGTTTTCGCCCGGTGGCGTGTTTCCAAAACGCTCCGACGGCAAGCCGCGATTGCCTTCCCAGTATCGGCTGGAGGCGATCTATTTCAGCAGTTGGTACGAGGCCGATGAAATTACCGCCCGCGAGACCTGGCTGGCCAGCGCGTTCTTTACCCCGGCGCAGATAGTCGCCGCCACCCGCCAGGCACGGGCGAGCGTGGCGATCCAGGATTCCGCTCGTGGGTTGTCGTTGTATATGCAGGCCTCGGACTTGTCGCTGCTCAAACTCAAGGTGCCCGACGCCACGACCACCACCGAGCTGGTCAGGGAAAACAGTGCGGGCGAACTGAACGATAACGGCGCACGAGCGGCCATGGTGGCCGGCACCCTGCGGCCACGCGATTATGTGCGCCGGGCGATTGCGGCGACCGATTTGTCGGTGGTTCAGCCCGGTAGTCTGTGGCGCAAGGTGGGCATGCTGGATAACCGTTCCGACCTGCTGACGCCTTTCTACAAGGCCTCCTTGAGCCGCTCGTTTCTGACGGCGCGCGATGCAGCGGTGTATGCCCATGAGCAAATTGGCGACCGGCGCGATCGCCACTATGGCGGCTATGTGCTCAAGGGCGAGGACGGTCGTTTTGTGGCCACCGAACCGATGGAAAGCGCGGCCAACCCCTTTGCCTTTACGCTGTTTTTCCCCTTGGGTAACCACGGGCCGTTGATCCCGCCGGAACCTTATCTGTTGCTTGGGCGTTACGGCTCCCATACGGAGCTGTCCATGGCCGACCCGGAGGCGGTCACGCAGCGTGGCTGGACGCGAGACGAAGCGCTGCTCAACCAGCAGGTGTTCAGCTGTGATGAGCTGTATTCGATCATCCCGGCCGGGCGTGTGGCATGGCTGTCCGCGGCGTCGAACTGTTTATTGGAATACACCCCAAACACGTCTCCGGCAGAAGCCCTGCTGCTGGCCAACGTTTCTCCCCAGGCCGGCGACAACAGCCTCCAGCGGCGCCTGGACAAAGGCCAGATCAAGCCCGCTGACTGGGCATGGCGACTGGCCGAGGCGGGGGATTTCAGGGTGGTCGAGGGTAACCCCTTCTGGGGGCCGCGCTCGGTGGTCTATAACGACTGGACGCCCAACTTCACGTACGCCCCCCGATCCGGCCCGCTCGACTACGTCACCTACGGCGCCGTGTTTGCCACGGCCGATGAGGCCGCCCGCAACCTGCATGGGCGTGTGCATGGGCGCAATCTCAATGAGTCGTCCTGTTTCGCGTTCATCCTCAAGCACCGCGACAAAGAACAATACGTCGCCACGCAGGTGGTGGGTGTCACCTCCCAGAGCAAGCTCTTCTCTCTCAACAGTGTGTTCAAGCGCATGGCCGAAGGCGGCTACCAGCTCCCCGAAGGGTTCCTTCTGCACGGGCTGTTCCGCTCACAGCAATGGTCGCCGACGGGGCTGAATACATCGAATGCCTGGCTGACCTTGTTCTTCGTCACGCCGGACGTGTTGTACCTTGCTCTGTATGAAGCCAATCGAGGCGACGTAAAGAACCTGCCGGTTTACTTCTCAACCCAGGATGGCGCGCTGTTGCGCTACGTGCCTTTGCCAATTGACGTAAAAGCCGGTGGCGATGCCGATAACCTGCTGACTCAGGCGCAGACCGCGCTGAACTCCGGTCAGAAGCAACCCGCCGGTTTCGTTCGAGAGTGGGCACTCAAAGGCGCGCTTTCGGTGATAAGCACCAGCCAGTGCTGGGATAAAAAAGGCGTGGTCGGCTCCGCCTGGGTCGGCTACGCCACCTTGAGGCCACGGCGTCTGAGCCCCGCGTTTGCCAACCCCGATGATGCGGCCCGGCATGCGGCGGCGTTGGTGGGCAATGGTCATCGCCGCGTGTATGGCGGGGTGATTCTACGGTTGGTCAGTGGGCTGTTTGTGTCGACGGAACCTCTGCCGCTGCCGCCCCAAGGGCTGACGCTGAACTGGATTTATCCGGACCGGGCTGTAGAGCAGGGGCTTTATCCGGGCGGCAGCACCATCGTGGCGCTCTATCGGTCGCTGGTGGACCGCGAAGTACCGCTGTTGCTGGCCTCCGCTGATAAGGCCCTTTACAAAAGCATGATTCCGAGCGCGGTACTCGCGCGCCTGTTGAGTCGTGATGTGCATCTCAAGCGTGAATATGTGTTCGGGTTCGAGGGTTCTATCCTGAGCTACCAACTGTCGAACTCCACTGAGGAGCTGTCTTTGAAAAGTAGCCTGGCGGCGCTTAATCCGGTCAAGGGCGACTACGGCGACAACCTCATCGAGCAGCAAATTCGCAGCGGGGCACTCACGCCGCAGGCGTTCATCACGCAGGTCGCGAAGGCGGGTGAGCTGCGGGTGATAGAGAGCAGCAAGTTATGGGGGCCGCCGAGGCAAATCACGCAGGATTTTGTTGCCAATCAGTTTATTCCCAACCCCGGGGATATCCGCCAGGTCTTCCTCGACCCACCGTGCAGCCCGATCTTTACACGGGCGTTCGATGCTGTGCGCTACGCCCAGCGCCTGTCGAAGCCGCAAGCCGACTTGGCCTTCGGTTACGTACTCAAGTCAGTGAACAAGCCGCTGTACATGACGACCCTGGCACTGGTGAGAGAGAACTTCGCAGATTTCAAACAGGTTTTTGTCGACGGCCAGTTGCCCCAAGGGTATGTGCTCGAGGGCTTGTACCTCTGCGCCTCCACTGAGGCAATCGCGCTGACGAGCGATGAAATGGCGCAAAGCTTTTTCGCGCCCCAGCACATCGGCAAAGGGCTGAACTTCATCACCCAGGCCCGCAACGGCAGTGCGGTGCCGCTGTACCTTCTGTGTGCCGACGGAGCGCTGCTCAGGTATGTATTTGCCAAGACCGCGCCCCTGTACCCATGGACGAACAACGCACACCTGGACCGTGCGCAGTTGCTCGAAGGTTCGCTCAAGGTGCGTGACTATGTACGTCGCCTGGCGGGTGCGGGGGAACTGCAGATCAGGGTGACCAGTGCCATCTGGGGCAGGAAAGAGCGGCTCAGCGCGCAATGGTCGCCGAAAAAGGCGCCCCATGCGTTTGCCGATGACCCGTATTTTCACTCGTTCTGCGGGCCGCTGTTTTTCTATCCCGATGATGCGGCGCGCTACGCTCAGGGGCTGGTCGCTCCTTTCAAGGACACGCAATACCTGGGCGCGGTCCTGGTCCCCGGCGAAACTTCCGGCTTTGTCGCGATTGACCCGGTGCAAGATCAGGGCACCGGCACTGCAAGTACCTTGCAGCTGTTGTTCTGGCTCGACAATGCCGGGTTCGATGTGCCCGAAAGCAATGTGCTGAAAACCTACAAAATTGCCGCCGTACACGCGTTCTACAAGGCGATTGCTTCGACCTCCAGCCATGCTCAGAAAGATCAGGAGCTGCTGAACCATTTCGTCTCCAAAGACGACTTGCACGACTATCTGCAGGTGATCAAAAGCAACGCGCCTCATGCCCAGAGTTGCTACCTGTCCTGCCGCGGCGGGGCGTTGCTCAAGTACATGCCGGTGTTCAATCCGGCTGAAACCAGCTTGCTCAGCCCTGGCGATGCACCTGACCCCAGTGTGCTGGTCAGTCAACTGAGGGCGCGGGGCGGGCTATCGGTGCTGGTTGCCGACACTTTCTGGACGCGCGAAGGCGTGCTGGATGAAGATTGGGACGTGGTGCGGGAGGAGCCGACGTTCTGGTATGACCGCGATGAACTCTGACGTCAGCGCCGGCGCATCAAGCCGATAAAAAACAACCCACCAATCGCCGCCGTCGCCACGCCAATCGGCAGGTCTTCGGGGGCGATCAGGGTACGGGCGGCCACATCGACCCAGACCAGAAACAGGCTGCCCAGCAGTGTGCACACCGGCAGCAGTCGGCGATGCTCAGCGCCCACCAGGCGCCGTGCAATGTGCGGCACCATCAGCCCGACAAAACCGATGGAGCCGCTGATGGATACCAGCACACCGGTCATCAGCGAGGCCACCAAAAACACTTTCAGGCGCACAGTGCGCGCGTTGAGGCCCAGGGTCACGGCGGTCTGCTCGCCTGCCATCAGCGCATTCAGCGGGCGTGCCATGCCCAGCAGCAACAGCAGCCCCAGCGCCACGGTCACGGCCGGAATCGCCAGCAACTCCCAGCGCGCCAACCCCAGGCCGCCGAGCATCCAGAACATCACCGCCGAGGCGGCGCGATGGTCGCCCATAAACAGCAGCAGGTTGGCCACCGCCATCATCACAAATGACACGGCCACGCCGCACAGCAGCAGGCGATCACTCTCCAGGCGGCCGTGACGGCTGGCCACGGCCAGCACCACCAGCATGCTCAACAGTGCACCGATAAACGCGGCGATGGGCAGGGTGAGCAGGCCGACGACTTCCCCCACATGCAACACCACAATCACCGCACCCAGGGTGGCGCCGGAGGTCACGCCCAGAAGGTGTGGGTCAGCCAACGGGTTACGCGTGACGGCCTGCAACACCGCGCCGATCAACGCCAGCCCGGCGCCGACCAGCGCGCCGAGCAGCATGCGTGGCACGCGAATCAGCCACACGATATGTTCCTGGCCGGTGCTCCAGTCAGCGTCACCGAGGCCGAAAGCCTTGTTGAGCAAAATCCGCCACACCACCTCCACCGGCACCTGCGCCGAGCCGAACCCCAGCGAGATTACGCATGAGACCAGCAACAACGCGCCAAGGGCACTCAGCAGCAGGGCATAACGGCGCGTGATCATTCGCCGTGGAACCCTTTGGCCAGGGTTTCCACCGCCAGCACGTTGTCGATGCCCGGTGTGGCCTGCACATACGGGATCACGATAAAACGCTGGTTCTTGATCGCGTCCACCGACTGCAACGCCGGGTTATCCAGCAGAAATTGCTCTTTCTGTATGGCGGTGATTTCGCTGTAGTCGACGATCACGATCACCTGCGGGTTGCGCTCCACCACGGTTTCCCAATTGACGCGGGTCCAGCTGGCGTTAATGTCATCGAGGATATTGCGCCCGCCAGCGGCGGTGATCAGTGCTTGCGGCATGCCCAGGCGGCCGGAGGTCATGGCGCGGTCTTCGCCGCTGTCATAGAGGAACACCCTGGGTTTGTCGGCGGGCAGGTGCTGTTGCACCTCGGCCACTTGTGCCTGCATCTGCGCGATCAAGGCGGTGGCGCGGTCTTGCACGTTGAAGATCTTGCCCAGGTTGCGCAGGTCGTTGTAGGTGTCGTCCAGAGTGGCGGCCGGGCGCTTCATGACGAAGGCGCAGGACTCGGTCAGTTCGTAGACGTTGATGCCCAGTGGCTGCAAGGTTTGCGGCGTCAGGTCGCCGCCTACGCGCATGCCGTAATCCCAGCCGGCGAAGAAGAAGTCCACATTGGCGTTGAGCAGGGTTTCCACCGACGGGTACTTGCTCGCCAGTTCCGGCAGGCCGTCGAGGATTTCGGCCAGTTGCGGCGTGACCGACTTCCAACCGGTGACGCCGCTGTAGCCGGCCATGTGATCCTTGAGGCCCAGGGCGAGCATCATCTGGGTCATGTTGATGTCGTGGCTGACGGCATGTTTCGGCGCTTCCTGAAAGGTCACGTCGCGGTTGCAGCTTTTGACGGTCACCGGGTAATGGGTCGCTTCGGCAAACGCTTGGGCAGTGCCGGACAACAACGCGAGAAACAACAGGGAGCGCAGGATCATGGTTGGGTTATCCAGGTGAGTCGGGGGTAGCCGGACAAAGGGTGAGTGTCGATCAGGGCTTCGACGCCGAAGACGTCACGCAGCAGTTCGGCCGTCAGTACTTCATGGGGTGTGCCGCTGGCGACAATGCGTCCATGGTTGATCACGTACAAACGATCACAGAAAGCCGCGGCCAGGTTCAGGTCATGGATGCTGGCCAGGGTGCCGATGTTCAAGCGCTTGACCAGCCTCAGCAGCTCCAGCTGGTAGCGTGGGTCGAGGTGGTTGGTGGGTTCGTCGAGGACCAACAATTGCGGCTGCTGGGCCAAGGCGCGGGCAAGGATCACCCGTTGTTTTTCACCGCCCGAGAGCGTGGCGAACGCGTGGTCGTCGAAGCCGTGCATGCCGACCGATTCCAGCGCCTGCCGGATGAGGTGCTGGTCGTGCAGTGTGTCGCCATCGAACAAGCCCTTGTGGGGCGTGCGGCCCATGGCGACCACTTCGTCCACGCGCAGGCCGAAGGTGTCGGGGAATTCCTGCAGCACCACCGCGATGCGTTGTGCGCACCATTTGGCGCTTTGCTTCCACACATTCTGGTGTTCGAGCAGCACGTCACCGCGTTCAGGTTTGCTGAAGCGATAAGCGCAGCGCAGCAGGCTGGTCTTGCCGCTGCCGTTGGGCCCGATTAACCCGACAAACTCTCCCGCACCGACCTGCACGCTGGCATCACGCAACTGGAAGCGGTGATTGCAGTGGTCGTGGCCGGGTGGGGTCCAGCCAAGGTCGGTGAGGGTGAGTGAGGCCATCAATATTCTCAAGGTCAACGCAAATCGAAAATGTGGGAGCGGGCTTGCTCGCGAATACGGTGGATCAGTGAAATTTCCATTGCCTGACACACCGCATTCGCGAGCAAGCCCGCTCCCACATTAGTCCGTGCTGTTTCGGTTAGAAGGTGTAGTCCGCCGTGACGAAGAACGAGCGCGGCTCCCCGAGTATCCACTGTTGGCCGTTGTTGTACTGGCTGACGGCGTAGGTGCGGTTGAACAGGTTGTTCAGCTCAAGGCCCAGGGTGGTATTGCGCATGGCTTTCCACGACACGGTCGCGTCGGCCACGGTGTAGCTCGGCACTTCGCTGCTGTTGGCGGTGTCGGCATAACGGGCGCTGACGTAGCGCACACCGGCACCGGCGCGAATGTCATCGGTCACCGCCTTGCTCAACCACAGGTTGGCGGTACGGTTAGGCACGTCCACCGGGCGGTTGCCGTCGCGGGAAACGGCCTGGCCGTTAACCACTTCGGAGAAGTCGTCGTACTGCGCCCGCACAATCGCCGCGTTGGCTTGCAACTGCCAGGCGTTGGGCAGTTGCAGGTCGAGGCTGGCTTCCAGGCCGTTGGAGGATTGCTGGCCGACTTGCTCCTTGAGGGTGGTGCCGGGGATGCTCACCAGCAGTTTCTTTTTGACGATGTGATAGGCCGCCAGGGTCCATTCACCACGCGCGTCCCAGAACGCCTGCTTGAAGCCGATTTCGGCCTGTTTGGCGGTGGACAACCCAAACTGCTGCTGGCTCGGGCTCAGGCTGATCAGGCTGCCGACACCGTCGGTGCTGGTGGCGTACTGGCCGTAAACCGAGGTGCTCGGTGTGATCGCGTAAACCAGGCCGGCTTTCCAGTTGTTGCCGGTCAGGGTCCTGTCGGCGTCCTGGTTCGCGGTTGTCAGGTCATGGCTGTCGATGTGCAGGTAGTCGCGGCGCGCGCCAGTGATCAGCGAGAGTTTGTCGGTCAATTGCAGGCGGTTTTCGGCGAAGGCCGCGAGCTGTTTGGTGGTGGTGACCGCTTGAGGGATGAATGGGCTGCTGCTTTCAAACGGCTGCGGCACCGGGTGCTGAATATCCACCGGCTGGCCGCCGCCCGGCACGTCGTTAAACGGCGCGTTGCTGGCCAGGCGGAAGCGAATGCGGTTGTACTCGACGCCCGTCACCGTTTGGCTGTCGAGGCCCAACAGCGTGTGTTTGAAAGTGAAGGTCTGGCGGTCACCGACCTGTTCCTGGTTGTGCTTGATGCCCAGGTAGTCCTGGCGCACCAGGCCGCCATTCACATAGTTGTAGCTTTCGGCGTTCTGCCAGCGGCGCTGGTTTTTCAGGTACGACAGCTCGTTGGTGGCGGTGACGTTGTCGTTGATCTGCCACTCGCTGGTCAGGCGCGTCCACTGGTCGTTGTAGTGCTGTTTGTCGTTGCTGACGTTGTAGTTCTTGTCGCGCAGGCCTTTGTGCAACTGGCCGTTGATCAGCGGCGTGCCGTAGTAGTTCTGCGGGCTCTGGTCACCGTAGTCGTGGGCCAGGGTGAAGCTCAGGTTGTCGGCCGGCTGCCAGCGCAGGGCGCCGCTGACGAAGTCGCTGGCGGAGTCGCCGCGCGCGATAAAGCCGTTGCTGCGCAGGCGGTTGACGTTCAGGCGGTAGCTCAGTGTGTCGGTCAGCGAGCCACCGCTGTCCAGGGCTTGCTGTTGGCGGTCATCGGAGCCGTAGCCCAGGCGCATGTGGTTTTCGATCTCGCCGCTGAACGGTTTTTTCGCAATGGTATTGATCACCGCACCGATGGCGCCCTGGCCGTACATGACTGAAGCCGGGCCGCGCAGCACATCCACGCGCTCAACCGACCAGGTATCCACCGGGAAGGTGGACGTGCCTGCGCCATCGAACATGCGCTGCCCGTCGTACAGTTGCAGCACCGAACTCTGCCCGGTAAACCCACGGGCCTGCAACGACGTGCCGCCGTCGCCCGGCGAGCCGGTGCGGCTGATGCCAGTGGCGCGGGAGATAGCGTCCTGCACGCTGGCGTCGCCGCGTTCGCGGATTTTTTCGCCGGTCTGGCTCTCGACGCTGCCAGGCGTTTGCAAGGCCGTGAGGTTCAGGCGCGAACCAGCAGTGGTCGGCGAGTTCAGGTCGACACGTTCGTCATCCACGGCGGGCGCGGTCACGGGGCTGGCGGGCAGGGTCAGCGCCTGGACATTGTTGTGCAGGGCGAGCAGGCATACGCCGCACGCTAGGAACTTGTTCATCGGTCGATCAATCGCTTCTTGAAAGGGTGTGCTCGCCGCAGGGCGCGGCGAGCAACGATAACGCAGAAAGTGTTATAAGTTAACACTTATTGGCTGCGCGACAAAAGTCGCGCAAGGCTACAGAAGGCCTCTGCCGTGGGCATCTCGCCTGCTTCATGCAGAACCTGAGGCAGATTCACGTTGATTGAAAAGGCGCGCCAGCACCAGGCGATCCAACGCCCACACCAGGATCAGCGATGCACCCACCAATGGAAAAATAATCGCCAGTGCGAACATGATCACCAGCGCGGTTTTCCACTTCGGCAGGTCATGGCGCAACGGCGGCACCCCCAGCGCTCCTTGTGGGCGACGCTTCCACCAGATCACCACACCACTCACCGCGCTAAGCAAAATCATCAGGCAGATCACCAATACGATCAGCTGATTGACCCAGCCGAACATTTTGCCTTCATGCAGCATCACGCCGGTTTCGGTGGCGCGTGCGACGAGGTTGTAGTGCTCCCAGCGCACCTCGGCCAGCACTTTGCCGGTGTACTGGTCCACATGCAGGGTCGCGTCATTGCGCGGGTCGTTGGCGAACACTGCGACGGTAAACACGCCTTCGGCGGTGGTGGGGAACGTGATGCTGTAGCCGGGTTCGACTTTGCGCGCGTTGGCCAGGTCGACCACTTGTTGCAGGCGCACAGTCGGCGCGGCAGGACCCGAATGCATGGCGCCGTGATTCATATGCTCGGCGTGGTCGCCGGACATCGGCATCGGCGTGTTTTCCATGGCCCACGGCACGGTCTGCTGGCTGGCCGTATTGAGGCTGCGCGCTTGCTGGTCGGACTGCGGCACGTTGTTCCACATTGCTGCGGGAAACTTATTCCACAGCTCGGCGTATTGTTTGCCCCAGAAGCCGGTCCAGGTCATGCCGCTGAGCAGCATCACCAGCAAAAATGCCGCGCCCCAGAAACCGGCGACCGCGTGCATATCGCGCCAGAACACTCGGCCACGGCTGTTGAGCCGTGGCCACAACACGCCCGCCGAAGACTTGCCGCGTGGCCACCACAGGTACACGCCAGACACCACCAGCATCACGCCCCAACCGGCGGCGAGTTCCACCAGACGGTCGCCGACGGTGCCGATCATCAGTTCGCCATGCAGTGCGCGGGCGATGGCTTGCAGGTTGTATTTGGCGTCCTGTTCACCGAGCACAGTGCCGCGATACGGGTCAACGAATACCGTCACTTCACGGCCATCGTTGTGCATCACGAATTGCGCGCTGCTGGTGGCGTCGGCGGGTGGCAGGTATTTGCTGATTTTGCCTTGGGGAAAAGCTGCCTGGGCGCGTTGCAGTTGTTCGTCGGCGCTGAGGGCGTGCTCGGCGCTTTGCACCTTGAGCAGGTTGCCGTACATCAGCGGGTCGAGCTGGGGTTTGAACAGGTAGATGATGCCGGTGAGGGCCAGCAGCACCATGAACGGGGCGACGAAGAGGCCGGCGTAGAAGTGCCAGCGCCAGGCCAGGTTGTAGAAGGAAATTTTTGGGGTGGTCATCATTAGGCTCCGCAAGGCTTTAGGTATTTTTTGTCTGTCAGGGCGCTATCGCAGCGATGCGGCGGCCCGACAAGCCAGCTCCCACATTTGGAATGCATTCCCCTGTGGGAGCTGGCTTGCCCGCGATGCTCTTAGAAACTCATGTCCACCTTGGTCCAGAGTGTGCGCCCCGGCTCCTTGATGGCTTGCGGGTCGCTGGCCGGGTAACCGAAGCCTGCGTTACCGGCCAGGTTCAGATGCTCGGCATAGGCTTTGCCGAACAGGTTGTCGACGCCCGTGCTGACCTTGAAGTTTTTATTGATGCGGTACGCCGCGTTCAGCGAGAACACGCCAAAACCGCTGCTTTTGTCGAAGTCCTTGCCGACCACGTTGCCCTTGTTCTGGTCGATGCGATTTTGCGCCGCGACCACACGCCACAAGGCGCCGGCGCTCCAGTCGTCCTGGCTGTAGGTGAGGCCCAAACGCGCGTCCAGCGGTGGCATTTGCGGCAGTGCCTTGCCGTCGCTGGTGTTCTTGCCCCAGGCGTAGGCGAGGCTGGCGTCGGCTTTCCAGTGCTGAGTCAGCTTGTACGCCGCGCCCAGTTCACCGCCCATGATGCGCGCGTCAACGTTACGCGCCTGGGAGGTGGTGCCCATCATCCCAGGCTTGTAGTCGAAGAGAATGAAGTCCTGCACCCGGCCGATATAACCCGAGGCCCAGGCTTCCAGGTCGGCGGTTTTGTACTGCGCGCCGAAGTCGAGTTGGGTAGTTTTCTCCGGCCTCACGCCGTCGAAGGCATTCACTGAACCGACCGCGCCGGTGTTGGGCGAAAACAGCTCCCAGTAATCCGGGAAACGCTCCGAATGGCCGAGCCCTGCGTAGACGGTGGTGGGTGTGTCGGCCAGGTCGTGCTCATAGCGCACAAAGCCCGATGGCAAAGTGTCGGCGCGCGTGTCGTTGGCGGTCGGGTTGGGGCGCGACATCATTCCTGAAACAGTGGTCTGACGAAAATCCTTGGCCGAGGCGCGGTCCAGGCGTGCGCCGGTGATCAGCCGATCACGCTCGGCGGCGTACCAGGTCAGTTCGCTGAACACGCCGTAGTTGTGGAAATTCGCGTCCTTTTCCCGTGGCAGATCCTTGTAGGTGTCGATGCCCATGCTGCTGCGCTGGCGATGCTCATTGGTCTGCGCGTCCAGGCCGCTGATCAGTTGCACATCGGCCCAGCGCCAGGTTGCCTTGATGCGTGCGCCGAGGGTGCGGCGGTCGACGTTGGAAGCCATCGGCCCGGCCATCATGCCGGTGCCGGACGGCGTGCGCAGGCTGTAGTTGTCCATCACATGGTCGGCGTAGTTGTAGTAGACCTGCGCTTCGACCTTATCCAGTACCTCACCGATATTGGATTTTTCAAAGCGCAGCCCCAGGCTTTCGCGCAGAAACTGCGAGCCGTCCATGCCGCGCCCGGCGTAGCGCGCTTCGCCATCGCCACGGCCGGCGGTGAGTTCCAGCAGGGTGTCGGCGTCGGGGGTAAAACCGACGGCGACATCGCCATTCCACTTGTCGTAGCGCGAAGCGACGGTGTGGTTGTTGCCGTCTTTGTAGTCATCGGCGTGGGCCTGGTTGCCGATCACCCGCACATAGCCCAAAGGCCCTCCGGCGGCGGCATCGACCACCTTGTCGAAACGCCCGTTGGAGCCGGCCAGCACACTGGCATTGACCCGTGTACCTAGTTCACCGAACTGCTCGGGCTCGCGCTCGAACAGAATGGTGCCGGCGGACGCGCCAGGCCCCCATAGCACGGTCTGCGGGCCTTTGATCACGGTGAGCTTGTCGTAGGTTTCCGGCGAGATATACGAGGTGGGCGCGTCCATCCGCCCAGGGCAGGCGCCGAGCATCATGCCGCCATTGGTGAGGATATTCAGGCGCGAACCGAACATGCCACGCAGCACCGGGTCGCCATTGGTGCCGCCGTTGCGCACCAGCGCGAAGCCGGGGATGGTCTTGAGGTAGTCGCCGCCGTCGCTGGCCGGCACCGGTTGGCGTGGGTCTTTAGGGTTGGTGACAACGGTCAGCGGTGAGCTGGGGGCGATCGCAGTGATCACCGTGGGGCTCAACTCATGCTCATCGGCGTGGGCCAGTGGCACTAGCAGTGCGCCGCACATAACAGCGAAAACGGGGGTACATCCCAATCGGGAGTCAGCAGAAAACCTGGACATGACAAATTCCATCAATCAATCGTAAACAACACGGCCAGCAGCCTGTGGCTGTCTGTCTGAAGTCGGCCGGTGTGAAGTGATGCTGTGAAGTGCTTACGAAGCGATGGGCGGCGCGCGGCTGCGGGCGCCGGGGAAGATGCTCTGCCGGGCGTGGCCAAGGCGAGTGTCGGGCGTCAGGGCATTAGCCGGTGGCGGTGTGCCGAGGCTGACATAGGACACGCTGCCGGGCAGGGCCGGGCAACTGAAGAGCAGGTCGCAATAACCGCACTTTGCCCAAAGGGCGTGGTGTTCGCTGGGGGCTTGCTGGTGTTCGCCATGGCTGGCCTGCATGGGCATGTCCATGGACATTTCCATCGACATACCGGCGTGATGGTCCATCGGCATCGCTTGGGAGATCAGCGGACCGATAAAGATCATCAGCATGGCGAACAGGCTGATCCAACTGCCGCGCGCCAGGCTCATGGGCCTGCGGCGGTGTGGCGACAACCTGGCGCTACGGGCGCCCATTTACGTTGGCCTATTGGGCGTGCATATGCTCGTGGCCGGCCATCGGCGGCGCTTTTTGTACCGAGACTTCAACCTGCACCGGGCCGGCTTTTTCGAAGTTCAGGGTGAGTGGGAAGTGTTGGCCGTCGCGCAGTTGGCTGCGGTCTTTCAGGCCCAGCAGCATTACGTGGTAGGCCATTGGTGCGAAGGTCAGATCACCCTTGGCCGGTACGGCAACGCTGGGCACTTGTTGCATCTTCATCAAGTCACCCTGCATCACATGCTCATGCAGCTGGGCTTCGGCAGCCACAGGCGTATCGACGCTAACCAGGCGATCCGCGCTGTCGCCTTGGTTATGAATCACAAAATAGGCGGCGACAGTCGGCGCATTCGGCGGCAATTCCTGGGACCAGGGATCGCTCACCAACAAGTCGCCGGCCTTGTAGTCATCGGCATTGGCAGCACTGAACACCGGCAGCAACAATGCAGCCAGCAGCAGGGAAGATTTAAGCATGGCAGTTCTCCAGAACGGTTCTAAACGCAGTTCACTTGCGAACGAATCAAACCGTTGGAGAGGCGCGGGGGTTAAGACTCGGCCATTGCTGGCGCGGGGTAGGGGCTTGCAGTGCCGGCGGTGAAAGGCCCGGCACCGGATCAAAACGCGTGACATACAACTGCGGCACATGCCCCGGCAACGCCACCAGCGGCGGTGAGCCCGAGCAACACCAGCAATGCTGCATGGCGGAATGATCTTCCTGGGGCGGCGATGGAATGTCCAACGTGCCCAAGGCAATGGTCTTGAGACTGGCGCCATTGGAGGAGCAGAAACTGCCCCACAGCAATTGTTGCACGGGGTCTTGCGACTGTTGCATCGCGCTGGCCAGCGGCATGGCAAAGGCGTTGAACAGCACTGCAAAGCAGGCGATCCACACAATTGCAAAGCGTTGACGGGCCATGGCGGACAATCCGTAGGGTTAAGCGATCAGGTGGGTATTTAGCCTGATCGGGGGGCATAAGTAAAAAGTGGCGGTGTGGTTTGGTGTCGCAGTGGTTGCCTTCATCATAGCCGGGAACCGCAGATTGCCAATTTTACCGACGGTTCGCGATCTCCAGCGTGACGCTGAGCCCTGTGGGAGCTGGCTTGCCTGCGATGCAGACAACTCGGTTTTCCTGCAGTACCGAGGCGATGCTATCGCAGGCAAGCCAGCTCCCACAGTTTGGTGTGTGTTTGGCTATGGCTTGGTGTTGAGCTTGCTGGTTGCACGAGCAATGCCCTGCTCATGTAGGCCGCTTCTAGTTGAGCCTCTACATAACCTAAGTGTAGTGGTCGTCTACGGAAACGTCCGACAGGGATTTAAGGTTGTCCCTAGGAAGGTAGATCTCTAGTCTGCGTACACCGCTGCACACGCAGCGGTCGGGCGTCGCGGCCCGGATTTCTCCAGACGCAAAAGCGTCATCGTCTCCTTTCAGTTGACGCTTTTTTATCGTCTACTGTGCGGCGCTATGGCGGCTGTGCGCGGGATACCTTCGGGTATGCCGGTTGTTCTGGAGAATCGGTCCGCGAACCTGCGTACAGCTGCCACCCCCATCGCGTCGCGGCGATCAGTGGCAGCTCCTTTTTACTTCTCCGGAGCTTCACAATGATTAAGCCCACCCCCAATCCCCCCATTTGCCTATTCACCGTAGCCGACGGAATCAGCACCGAAGACCTGCTGGTCAACCTCAGCGAAACACTCGCCTCGGCCAATGCGCTGAGTTGCGACCTTGCGTTTGACCTGGATGGCCCGAAGCGAGAGGAGTTGCTGGGCGTTGCGCAGTTGATTGAGCTGGCGCGATTGCTGGCTGACAGGGTGCAGGAAGGTGCAAGACGGCCGACAGTCGCGAGTAGTTAACAGTCCTATGACCGATCGTTCCTGCGCTCGTGCGTGGGACTGATCGTCTATTGGTTTAGAACTCCCAACTTGCTTCCCGTATATGGTTGAAATTCACAACATCGACGCACTGTTGGTGAGCAAAGCCGGCGACTCTAAGGTCATCAGTCAAAACTAGATAGTTATCTTTAGCGAGTGCGATAATTCCGACGTCAGTAAGGCCGTATGGCGACAGCTCATAATCGCGACTTATGTCCAAGGCTGGGGTGTGAATTTCAATAATTGTTGAAAGTGAACTTTTTAATGTCGCGTAAACATCGTGCAACTTTCTCCCGTACAATCCATTTGTCAGGTTGCTGACTTCTGCGAGAATGTGAGGCGTGGAAACAAGTTTTTCGAACTGATCAATCATTGTGAGCAAAAGGCGGTAGTCTTCATTGGTATAGCCCCGGGTTCTCTTGAACTCTACAACGCTGGGCGTTCCACCTATCAGTGCCAGGAGTAGCAAGTTTGTGTCGACTATGATTCCCTTTCTTCGGTACTGCTTGATATAGGCATCTATCATACTTCGCGGATCTTCATGGAGCGAAACTCACCTGTCTCCGCGTCAATGATGAATGTTTTGTATTTCCTTGTCTGCATTCGTCCGGCTAAGGACGCGCCTAACCTTTCATACTTATCAGGGGCTGGAACATTAAAACCCAACGTGATTGCCCATGTTTTACCGCTCGAATTTAGCTCGACTTCCTCAAGCATGAGGTCTTGCAATTCCGTTTCTTGCCCGAGGAAGTCGTTTGCTGCAGCCTTGGCGACTTGTACGGCCTCTTTAACTTCTATCATGTCAGCTCCTGAATATAATTGAGTCTGGCTTGAATTATTCTTGGAGTGTAGCACTTCGTGTTGTTGGTTCATCGCCGTCCCTTGAGGTAACAAATAGAATTGCCAGAGGCTGCGAATGATCCTGATCTATCGAATGAAATCTGCCAATGAATCGATTGTTTCTGCGGGCGTCAAAAGCTCTCTATCCACCCCCGCCAACACCGGCCGCTTCAACACCAATACCGGCACCCCACGCTCGCGTGCCACTTCCAGCTTCGGTTCGGTCGCCGCACTGCCGCTGTTCTTGCTGATCAACACATCAATCCCGCGCCGCTCAAACAACGCGCGCTCGTCCTCAATCAGAAACGGCCCACGCGCGCCGATGACTTCACAGCGCTTATTGCCCGGATACACATCCAGTGCGCGCAGCGTCCAGAATTGATCGGCGGGGATTTCCTCCAGGTGCTGCAATGGCTCGCGCCCCAAGGTGAACAGCGGGCGCTTGAAGGGTTTGAGTGCTTCAATCAACTGCGCCCAATCTCCCACCTCGCGCCAGTCGTCTCCCGCCTGCGGCTGCCACGCCGGACGCCGCAACGCCCAGCAGGGAATGCCGCACAACCGCGCCGCCTGGGCAGCGTTTTGGCTGATCTGCGCAGCATATGGGTGGGTCGCATCGAGGATCAGGCTAATCTGCTCATCGCGAACAAACTGCGCCAAACCTTCAAAACCACCATAACCGCCGACGCGTACCTGGCAGGTGAGGTCTGTAGGCACGCGGCCCACGCCAGCCAAGCTATAGATATGCTCAGGCCCCAACGTGCGGGCGATGGCCAATGCTTCGGTCACGCCGCCCAATAACAGGATGCGTTTCATAGCGGCTTGATCACTTCCAGCAAGGTAATCGGCAGCGCCTGGCGCCAGGTGTCGAACTCACCCAGCGGCTGGGCCTGGGCCACATGGATGCGCGTCAGCTCGCCGCCGTGTTGGGCGCGCCACGCCATCAAGGTCATTTCGCTTTGCAGGGTCACCGCATTGGCGACCAAACGCCCACCAGGGCGCAGGTGCTGCCAGCAAGTGTCGAGCACGCCGTCGCGGGTGACGCCACCGCCGATAAAGATCGCGTCCGGTACTTCGAGGCCGAGCAACGCCTCAGGCGCCTTGCCGCGCACCAGTTGCAGGCCGGGCACGCCGAGGGCATCGCGGTTATGTTCGATCAGGCTTTGGCGGCCTGCGTCGGCTTCAATCGCCAGTGCGCGACAACTCGGGTGCGCGCGCATCCACTCGATGCCGATGGAGCCGCTGCCCGCGCCCACGTCCCAGAGCAATTCGCCCGGCATTGGCGCGAGGCGGGCGAGGGTCATGGCGCGTACATCGCGCTTGGTCAGTTGGCCGTCATGTTTGAAGGCCGAATCCGGCAGCCCGGCGAGGCGTGACAGGCACGGGGTGTTGGCGTCGGTCAGGCAGTCGATGGCGACGAGATTCAGATCCGCAACCGAAGCGTGTTGCCAATCAGCAGCCAGCCCGTCGATGCGCTGTTCATCTGCGCCGCCCAAGTGTTCAAACACGCTCAACCGGCTGAGCCCGAAACCGGACTCGGCTAACAGCGCGGCGATCGCGGCAGGGCTGCGCCCATCATTACTCAACACCAGCAACCGCACGCCAGTGGCCAGGTGCGCATTAATCGCCGCCAATGGCCGCGCCACCACGGATAACGTCACCACCTCCTGCAATGGCCAGCCCAAGCGCGCCGCCGCCAATGACACGGAGGACGGCGCCGGTAAAATCAGCAGTTCTTCAGCCGCCACCTGGCGCGCCAGACTGGCGCCTACGCCATAGAACATCGGGTCGCCGCTGGCCAGCACGCACACCGGCTCGCCACGTCGCGCCAGCACCGGTTCCAGGGAAAACGGGCTTGGCCACAACTCGCGTTCGCCACGAATACACACGGGCAGCAGGTCCAACTGGCGTTGGCCGCCTATAATCCGAGTGGCGCGCAACAGGGCGTGCCGGGCGTTTCTGCCCAGCCCCTTGAAGCCGTCTTCACCGATGCCTACAACCGTCAGCCAGGGCGACATATGAATTCCTTGAACGACATCCGACGGGCAGGCTTTTCATGCCGCCGGACAAAGCAGGCATAATACCGCGCCTTTACCCGTCAACCGGTAGCCCCGTGAACCCAACGCCTGCTCTGAATACCTTGCGCCCCTCGGCTTGTCCGGGGTTGCTGCGTATCGTCCAGGCGCTGGATGGCGGGATTTGCCGGATAAAACTGGCCGGCGGTTCTATCACTGCCGCCCAGGCAGTTGCCGTGGCGGACGCGGCGCAGACCTATGCGGGTGGGGTGATCGAAGCCACCAACCGCGCCAACCTACAGATTCGCGGCATAGGCGCCGAGCAGGATGCATTGATCGCCCTGCTGCTGGCCGCAGGGCTTGGACCCAGCAACGCCGCCGGCGACGACGTGCGCAACCTGATGCTCAGCCCCAGCGCCGGTATCGACCCGCAGATGCTGTTCGACACCCGCCCACTGGCGGATCAGGTCCTCGCCACCCTGCAAAATCATCCACGGTTTCATGAATTGTCGGCCAAATTCGCCGTGCAACTCGACGGCGGTGAAGCCTTGGCGATGCTCGAGCATCACCATGATCTGTGGCTGTCGGCGTTTGAACAGTCGAGCGAGACACTCTTGGCTTTTGGTCTGGCCGGTTGTCCGGGGCTGGATGCACCCTTGGGCGCTGTGCCGCTGGAGCAAGGCCGTGCCTTGGTCGTGGCCGTGCTGGAAGCGTTTCTCGACCTGGCGACACCGACGCAAACCCGCATGCGTCATTTGGCTGTGGATAACTTACTGGCCCACCTGAGCCTGCCGTTATTGCCGGTGGATGGGTTCAAGCGCCCGGTCGGTAGGGCTCTGTTGCATCTGGGCACTTATCCACAGCGGCAAAAAAACCTGTTCTACGTCGCCGCCGTTGCGCCGCTGGGGCGTCTGGACTCGAACATGCTTAAAGGCGCCGCGCAACTGGCCAGTGAGTTTGGCGACGGCACGTTGCGTTTCACGCCGTGGCAGGGCGTACTGCTGCCCAACCTTGAAAACCACGGCGCCGTGACTGCAGGCTTGGAGCGATCGGGCTTTCTCTGCTCAGTCGACCAACCCCTGGCACGCATGATCGCCTGCACCGGCTCAAGCGGCTGTGGCAAAGGCCTGGCCGACACCAAGGCCGATGCCCTGCAACTGGCGGCGCTGCAACCCGGCCACGACGTACACCTGTCCGGCTGCCCACGCTCCTGCGCTGCCGCACACACCGCGCCGGTCACCCTGCTGGCGGTAAGCCCCGGCCACTACGACGTCTATTTTCGCGAGGCAGCCCAACCCGGTTTCGGCCGGCTGCACGCACGCACTCTTTCCATTGAAGCGGCGGGCGCCCTGTTACGCGGCCGCACACGGAGCAACACCGATGATTGATTACATCCGCGACGGTCAGGAGATCTATCGCAACTCCTTTGCCATTATTCGCGCGGAAGCCAGGTTGGAGCGCATTCCTGCCGACCTGGAAAAACTCGCGGTGCGGGTGATTCATGCCTGCGGCATGGTCGATGCCATTGACGGCCTGCAGTTCTCCGAAGGCGCAGGCAAGGCCGGGCGCGATGCTCTGGCGGCCGGCGCGCCGATTTTGTGTGATGCGCGCATGGTCTCCGAAGGCGTGACCCGCGCGCGCCTGCCGGCCAATAACCAGGTGATCTGCACCTTGCGCGATGACAGCGTGCCGGAGCTGGCGCGGGAGCTGGGCAACACCCGTTCAGCCGCTGCGCTGGAACTGTGGCGTCCGCACCTGGAAGGCAGCGTGGTGGTGATCGGCAACGCACCGACGGCGCTGTTCTACCTGTTGGAAATGCTCGACGCCGGCGCGCCGAAACCGGCATTGATCCTGGGCTTCCCGGTGGGCTTTGTTGGTGCCGCCGAATCCAAGGCGATGCTGGCGGCCGACAGCCGTGGCGTGCCGTTTGTGATCATGCAAGGCCGCTTGGGCGGCAGTGCGATGGCTGCCGCGGCGGTCAACGCCTTGGCCACGGAGGTCGAATAATGCCGGCACGCGGACGTTTGATTGGCCTGGGCGTTGGCCCCGGTGACCCCGAACTGATCACCCTCAAGGCGCTGCGCCTGCTGCGCGAGTCGCCGGTGGTGGCGTATTTCGTGGCCAAGGGCAAGAAAGGCAATGCTTTCGGCATTATCGAAGACCACTTGGTGGCACAGCAGACCTTGATGCCGCTGGTGTACCCGGTGACCACCGAAGTGCTGCCGGCACCGATGTCTTACGAGCAGATCATCAGCGACTTCTACGATAACGCCAGCCTCGACGTGGCCGCGCACCTGGACGCTGGCCGCGATGTGGCGGTGATCTGCGAAGGCGATCCGTTCTTCTACGGCTCCTACATGTACCTGCACGACCGTTTGGCCGAGCGCTATGAAGCCGAGGTTATCCCCGGTGTCTGCTCAATGCTCGGTGGCGCTTCGGTGCTCGGCGCGCCGTTGGTGTATCGCAATCAGAGTTTGTCGGTGCTCTCCGGCGTGCTGCCCCACGACGACCTCAAACGTCGGTTGGCGGATGCCGACGCTGCGGTGATCATGAAGCTGGGGCGTAATTTCCCCAAAGTGCGTCAGGTGCTGCAAGAACTCGGCTTGGCCGAGCGTGCGCTCTACGTTGAGCGTGCGACCATGGCTAATCAGAAAATAGTGCCGCTGGATCAAGTCGACCCGGCGTCTTCGCCGTACTTCTCGCTGATCATCGTGCCAGGTGAAAGGTGGCAAGGTTGATGCGCCCGGCGATTGTCATTCTCGGCCAGGCCAGCCTGGCGACGGCGCGCAAGATCGCGCAGGTTTACCCTGGCGCGCTGATCCACGGCTTGGCCGGGCGGGTTGAAGGTGCGGACCAGGCTTACAGTGAATTCGGCACGACCCTGCGCCAGCTGTACCAGCAAGGCACGCCGCTGATTGCTTTATGTGCTGCCGGCATTGTGATCCGCACGCTGGCGCCGCTGCTGCTGGAAAAAGGCGAAGAGCCGGCTGTGCTCGCCGTCGCTGAAGACGGCAGCGCCGTAGTGCCGTTGCTCGGTGGCCTGGGCGGTGTGAACGTGATGGCGCGAGAGATTGGCGCGGCACTGGGTGTCGCTGCGGCGATCACCACCAGCGGCGAGCTGCGTTTTGGCACTTGCCTGCTCAACCCGCCAGCGGGTTATGCGTTGGCCGACCTGGAGCTGGGCAAACGGTTTGTCTCGGACCTGCTGGGCGGCGAAAGTGTGCGCATCGAAGGCGTGGCGCCGTGGCTGGACCAGGCGAATTTGCCGCAGGATCAGCACGCACGTCTGGCGATTCACGTGGGCAGTGCCGAGCGCGTGCCGGCTGCCAATGAGTTGCTGATTTATCCGAAGACGGTGTGTGTCACCTGTAAGCCAGGGGTGGATTTGGCTGAGCGGGTGCGAGCGGCTTTGCATGACGCGGGCATCGCCGTGCAATCCCTGGCCTGCCTGCTGGCCAGCGACACACAGATGGCCGACGCCTCGTTGCAGCAAGCCGCATTGGCGCTGGGTGTGCCGTTGCGTTTTGCGCCGGTGGCGCAAGACACGGACATCGTGATCACCGTGGCAGAGCAACCGCTGGACCTGTCGCACGTTGGCCGTGCCCGTGGCCGCCTGGCCGTGATCGGCCTTGGCCCTGGCGCAGCCGAGTTGATGGTGCCGGCGGTGAAGGCCGAGCTGGCGCGTTGCACCGATGTGCTGGGCTACGAAACCTATGTGCGCATGGCCGGGCCGTTCCGCGACGATCAAGTGCAACACTGCACTGACAACCGCGAAGAAATGCAACGCGCTCGCCATGCCTTCGAATTGGCCGCTCAAGGCCGTTCGGTGGTGGTGGTGTCGTCCGGCGACCCTGGCGTATTTGCCATGGCGGCGGCGGTGCTCGAGGCGTTGCACGCATCCAGCGACCCGGCCTGGCATCAGGTCGAACTGGAGATCCTGCCGGGCGTCTCAGCCTCGCTGGCCACTGCGGCCCAGGCAGGTGCGCCGTTGGGGCATGACTTCTGCGTGATGTCGCTGTCGGACAACCTCAAACCCTGGTCGATCATCGAAAAACGTCTGGACCTTGCGTCCCAGGCCGACCTGGCGCTGGCGTTCTACAACCCGATCTCGCGTTCGCGGCCGTGGCAATTGGGGCGCGCCCTGGAAATCGTCGCGTTGCACCGCACTGCCGAAACACCGGTGGTGCTGGGCCGTGATATTGGCCGCCCTGGCCAGACTTTGCGCGTCACCACGTTGGGGCAGTTGACGCCTGAGCAAGTGGATATGCGCACCATGGTGCTGATCGGCTCGTCCACCACCTGCGTATTCCCCCGCGCCGGTGGCGGCGAATGGGTGTACACGCCGCGCTGGTATGGCGAGAAACCCGCGTCCTGAAAACAGCCCGCGGCAGGTAAGAAGGCTCCGAGTAATGCTGGGTGAAAACCTGCCGTTGTTCGGGGCTTTTTCTTTTTTTGTCGATGAAAGAGCGAAGGTCTACCGGTACGCCGCGTTATTGCTGGGTGGTGTTTTTTCGGCGGGTGCGTCAAGCGATGTTTGTAGCCTGGAAAGCGCGCTGGCCGCTGGACTAGTGTGGAGACAAGCCCCATGTGGGGTGCTTGTGGAGAACTGAAAATGGAGCGACGTCATAAAAGGATCATCAGTGCGAAAAGGCGCAAGTTGATTGCCGCCTACAAGCTGCCAGGGGCGCCGGGCGCCAAGCGCTCGGCGCCCCTGGACGCGGAAGATGATAGCAATGCAGCCGTCGTCAACAACGGCGTGATCTCGTTTATCGAGGGCATGTCGGCGTTGAACCGTGAATACATTCGTAAAAGCTACCTGTTGGCCAGCAGTTATGTGAGTGATGTGTTGAAGGTGCAACGAGGGAGCGAGGCGTGGTACGACGAGTTTATCAAGGTGATGGTCAGCCTGGGCTGGTTGCCGGTGCGCAGCCGCTTTGAACGGGTCTCAAGCTCCGACAAGGGGCTGACGGTGCAGGTGGCGGCACTGAGTATCATCGCGGCGCTGGCAGCGACTTCGCTGGCCGGGCCGTTGCTGGCGGCATTGCCGAAACTGGCCGCCGATGCGCTGGATGCCTTGAAACATCAACCTGCGTTGTTTGAGTTGTTCAAACGCAATAGCACGGTGCACCAGGGCGGCGATTTTGGCTTGGCGTCCTGTGCTGAAACGGCAGGAGAGCTGATGATGGTGCTGGCGACTTACAGCAGCCACGGTGTGAGCAAACAGCTGGGCCTGCCATTTCTGGAATGGGACAGCTCTTCGGTCGAGGCTTTCAGCGGCCAGACTTGCCTGGTGCTGAATACCTCGATGGTCAACGAAAAAACCCTTCAACTGATGCGCGAGAGTGCCGGTGACAAGGTGCAACTGGCGATCGCGAAATACCGGATTTAAGGCACCAGATAACCGCGCACACCGGTAAAGATGATCTGCGCGGCCAACGCACACACGAACAAACCCATCAACCGACTGACAATCTGCAAGCCCTGGTCACCCAGTATGCGTTCGATACGGTTGGACAAATACAGCACCACACCGACTGTGAAGCTGGCCAGGGCAATGCTGACGATCGCCATGAACTTGTCATCCCAGTGGGGCTGGCTCACGCCCATCACCAACAGCGCACCGATGGTGCCGGGGCCGACCGTGAGCGGGATGGTCAACGGTACGATGGTGACGTCCTGCTGCACATTGTCGGTCTGCACCGCTGACTTGCCCTGGGCCATGCCCAGGGCCGAGATAAACAGCACGCTCCCTGCGCCAATGCGGAAAGCATCTACGGTGATGCCGAACACGCTGAAAATCACCCGTCCGAACAGGTAGAGCAACACGCTCGACACCAGCGTGGCCAACGCGACTTTCCAGGCCAGGCGCCGCCGCTCTTTGCTGGAGTAACCACGGGTCAGGCTGATAAAGCAGGACAGCACGAAGAACGGGCTGTAGAGCACCAGCATTTTCAGGTAGACGCTGAATAACACGTGGAGCATGGGCGCGGCTCGCGGTCGGGGGAGGTGGGGAGAGTCTATCAGGCGACGCAGATCAGATGTGGGAGCGGGCTTGCTCGCGAATGCGGTGTATCAGTTAAAGATGCATTGACTGACACACTGCATT
>NZ_CBFHAZ010000038.1:0-51985 GCF_965653655.1 Pseudomonas onubensis
AGCCGGGACCGGCAACTGCGCGCCTTGGAGCGCAAGGCGCGAAAGTTGGGGTTGCAGCTGGTTAAAGCGGCTTGATTTTTAAGAGCAAAAACAATGGGTTATTTTTTGTTTGATAAGAGCTGGCTTGTCGGGTCGCCGCATCGCTGCAATGCAGGCACCTCGGTGTATCAGGCACACCGAGTTGACGCATTCGCGAGCAAGCCCGCTCCCACATTTTTGATTGCGCAGTGCTTCGAAAACACCGGCAAAACCCCCGTGGCGTTGTGAAATGTTGTGAAGCGCGCGGAATGGCCCTTTGCCCATGCTAACGTCCGCGTCGGGGTATCGTCAGCTTGACGATTTCATTCGTTCCATTGAAGGAGCAGCGCCGATGTCTACTACCGTAACGCCCGCGTCTGGCGGGTCGAATACGCCAAAGTCTTCGCCTTCCACGTTCGACGACAAGTTAAACATTGCCAAGTCCAGCAAGGTGATTGCCGATTACATGCGCCAGACCGGCAAGTCGGCGATTACCAAGCAGGAACTCACGCAACTGGCCAACAACGCATCGGGCAAGGTGCCCACGGACGTGTCCGACGCTGCCAAGTACATGGAGCGCCACCCGGATGTGTTCACTGCGATCGAAACCCACGACGTGGCGGGGGCCGATAACCTCTCCGGCGTGTGGAACTTCGATTGGGCGGCCAAGGGTGGTCTCGATGGCACCTCGACCGACGCCATTGCCAAAATGCAGGACACCTTCGACTTTGCCATCGCCAAGTCCGCGCAGATCACCGAGATCTCCACGGGTAAAAAGGCTGAGCTGGACTCGACCAAGCAGCGGCCACAAAACTGAGGCGTGGGGTTTGTCAGCCACTATCAACGGTTCCCGGCGGGCTCATCGGGAACCGTAGTCGGCCGATAGGCAGTTGTGATGTGTTCAGCGCAGATTCAAGCAAGGTGCGCAACTATACCGATCAGTGAAGCAACCCTCCTCGCCACTGTCGGAGAAACCTTGATGTTTGTGACCCTCGGCGTACTTGCCCTCATTGCCCTGTGGGTGTGGTGGACCTATCCGCGGGTGGGCAATCTGTTGTTCGAGTTGATCGGTTGGGTAGAAGCGCGGCGCTCGCGTTTGAAAGCCATCCGCGTGCCCATCAAAAGCATGACCCTGGCCACCTACCAGGGCGGCGCTGCGCATGCGCCGGCGCTGCTGCTGGTGCACGGTTTCAGCGCGGACAAGGGCGTGTGGCTGGGGTTTGCGCGGCACTTTGTCGACGACTACCGGGTGATCATCCCGGACCTCGCCGGCCATGGCAAAAACACCTTCGTGGCGGGCGGCGACTACAGCATTGCCGCCCAGGCACGGCGAATGGTTGCTTTGCTGGATGCGTGCAAAATCGACAAGGTGCATGTGATCGGCAGCTCCATGGGCGCCTATGTCGCGAGCTGGCTGGCGGCCCACCATCCTGAGCGCGTGCTGTCCTTGGGCCTCATCGGCGCTGCGGGCGTGAACCTGCCGCAACCCAATGAAGTGGAAGCCTTGGTCAACAGCGGCGACAACCCGTTCCTGATGCATAACCGCGCGCAGTTCGACCGGTTTTTTGCCATGACCATGGCCGCGCCACCGTTTATTCCTGAAGTGTTGCTGGCCGCCGAGGCGCAGACCTATATCAAGCGCCGCGAAGAGCTACGCGAGATTTTTGCCGACTTCTCCGGCAGCCCGCGCATGGAACCCTGGTTGCCGCACATCCAGGTGCCGAGCCTGATCCTGTGGGGCCGGCAAGACCGCATGGTGCCGGTGGCGAGTGCACACACCTGGCAGGCCGGCATTCCCCATGCGCGCCTGGAAATTCTTGACGGCATCGGCCATCTGCCGATGGTCGAGGCCACGCAAGCCAGCGCCCTACACTGTCGCGAACTGCTCGATAAAGCCAAAGTGTATGCCTCGATCCGCCCCTAGCTGTACGGGGCGGCCAGGGCTGTAACCCACTACTGTCGCAGGCATACCACCCGTCTGGATGCCGCGCCATGTTCATGTCCACCAGCCTGTTATCCGCCTTTGTGCTGTTTGCCTTTGTGTCCTCGATCACCCCCGGCCCGAACAACACCATGTTGCTCGCCTCGGGGGTGAATTTCGGCTTTCGCCGTTCGATGCCCCATGCGCTGGGGATCAGCATTGGCTTTATGCTGCTGGTGATTTCGGTAGGCCTGGGCCTGGGTGAAGTGTTCAAGCTGTTCCCGTGGGCCTACACGGTACTGCGCTACGTGGGCGCGACCTATTTGCTTTACCTGGCGTGGAAGATCGCCACCGCTGGCGGCATGTCCGAGCACCCTGACGAGCGCGGCAAACCCATGACCTTCCTCGGCGCGGCGGCGTTTCAATGGGTCAACCCCAAAGCGTGGATCATGGCGTTGGGGGCGATCACCACCTACACACCGGCCGAGGGTTATGTGACCAATGTGCTGGTGATTGCGCTGGTGTTTGCCCTGGTCAACCTGCCGAGTGTGTGCGTGTGGGTGGGTTGTGGCAGTGGCTTGCGCAATGTGCTGCGCGAGCCGCGTTGGTTGCGGGTATTCAACGGGTCGATGGCGGGGTTGCTGGTGCTGTCGTTGTACCCGATGCTGTTTGCGTGAGGCGATTGACGGGATTTGGTCAGCTACTGCATGCTCGGCGCTGCATGGCTGGCCTGCTACTGGATGTTGCGGCACGAAGCGATTGAACCGGCCTAGGGTTCGCAGTATCGCTTCACACTCTTTTCAGAGATTCCCACACGTGAAGCGCCCACTTGTCCTTGCTGCATTGCTGGCGACCGCCGTCGCTGCGCACGCCGAAACCCCGGTCGGCATCCGCGCCATTGAAACCACCTATCATCAACTGCTCACCGAACTCGACCACAGCCGTGGTGCCCGCCCGGATGGCGCCACGCGTCAGCACATCGACGCGGCGGCCCAGGCCTTTCTGGCGGCCATGCAGCAAGACGGTGGGGCGCGCGATGACCTCAAGACCGATGTAAAGAACATCGTGGTTTCCCTCGGCGACGGCAGCTACAGCGCCGAGGGCAGCATCCGTGCCCTGCAACGCGACGCCAAGGGCAGTGTGATCGACGCCGGGCCTTGGCAGCCTGCACTGGCCGGCAACCCGCTGCCACCGCCGATCGGCACCCACCTGAACCAGACCAGCGAAGGCGACTGCGTAGGCATTTCAGTGGTCAAGGCGTTTTCCACTACCCAGGCGGGTGCGCGGATTTTGCAGCGCGGCGTCACGCAGAACCCCGATGGCAGCTACAACGTGAGCCTGCCGGGGGCGCCCTCGACGATATTCCACCTGCAAGCCGCTGATCTGGACCAGTACGGCAAGGGTGATGCACCGGCAGCGGCGGTGGTGGGCGCGATGTTCCAGTATTTCCATCTCGACCCGGCCAAGGGCTCGTTGCCGACCAACAAGGTTATGGAATTGCTGGCCGGCCAGTACGGTGATCACCAGCGCCTGGCAGACGCCCACAGCTCAGCCCAGGACATCACGCGCTTTCTGCTCAGCCACGCGAGCAACGTCGGCAGCCGGGCCGCCATCGTGTTCGGTGGCAAACCAGCGCGCAATGGTGATTGGTCCAAGGGTGACGGGCATGCGTTTGCGATTATCCGTATCGACCCGGCCAGCGGCCTGCTCAGCTACACCAACCCCTGGAACGAAGGCGTGCAGGTGCGCAGCATTGCCATCAGCGAATTGGCCGCGCAGGCGGCGGGCACCTCGGCGGACTTTGAAGTGGTGACATTCCGCTGAACCTCACACCGGCGAGATGGTTGCCAGCAAGCCGATGCCGATGGTCAGCACCAGAAAACCGAACAGGAAAAGTGCCATCTTGGTCATAAGGCCTCCGAAGGGAAGGGAGTCGACAGGAGTGTCGGGATGGCGCCCATTGTCCGCTTCGCAGGCGTTTCGATACAGACGCAGATAGCAAAGAAAAAACCGTATCAGATAGGCCCGCAGCAGCCAGGCTACGGGCCTGGGAGGCGGGCACTTTTATAAAGATCAGGCGCTGGGGATCAGCGCGTTCACACGTTCGATACCACGCTGGAACGCCGGACGAGCGCACAAGGCGTCGTACCAGCGTTGAACATGCGGCGCGTTGGAGAAATCGATGTCGGCAAACTCACGTCGCCACATCCAGCCGAAGTGCCCGATATCGGCAATGGAGAACGTGTCACCGACGACAAACTCCGAGTGCGCCAACAGGCCATTCAATAATCCAAGCGTGCGTTGGGCTTCGCTGTGAAACCGCGAGATGGCAACCGTCAAGGGTTCCGGAGCGTGCTTGAGAAAAAATCCGGCGTGGCCGAATGCTGGCCCCAGGGTGGATGCATTGAAGAATAACTGTTCGAGTACCCGCGCGCGGCCTTCACCGTTGGCGGGCAGCAAATGGCCGTATTTTTCGGCCAGGTAAATGAGGATAGCGGCCGATTCGGTCAACACCAGGGGCTGGCCATCGGGGCCGTCGGTGTCGATCAGCACCGGCACTCTGGCATTGGGGTTAAGCGCAGTGAAACTCGGGGATTTTTGTTCACCCCGGCGCACGTTGATCGCCTTCAATTCATATTCCAGGCCCAGCTCTTCCAGAGCGATAGGCACCTTCACACTGTTGGGTGTGGCAAAAGCGAGGACTTGCAGCATGGTGATTTCCTGTTCAAACAGAGGAGCCGCCACTGGCGTGGCGGCCGACGAGGTTTGGCGGATCAGCCACGCAGTGCCGCAAGCAGCTCAGAAGGGTCGGGACGCTGGGTGTAGTCCGGATTGACCTCGGCGTAGGTGATCACGCCGTCCTGGCCGATGACAAAGCGCGCCGGCATCGGCAATACCCACGCCGGGTTGTTGTTGAAGGCCGGCAGGTCGTTGCCGAAGGCTTTGTACAGGTCAATCAGGTAGTCAGGCAGGGTGAAGCGCAGGCCGAAGGCGTCGGCGACCTCGCTCAAGGTGTCGGACAGGATCGGGAAGCTCAGGTGGTTTTCACGCACCGATTTGCGGCTGTTGACGTTGTTCTGCGGCGAGATGGCCAGCAGGTTCGCACCCAGTTCACGGAATTTTGGCAGGGCTTGCTCGAGCGCCTGCAGCTCCATGTTGCAGTAAGGGCACCACACGCCCCGGTAGAAGCTGATGATCAGCGGCCCTTGGGCCAGCAGCTCAGCGGAGGAGACAGGCTTGCCTTCAGGGTTGTTGAGGGTGAACGCCGGGGCTTTGTCGCCGACCTTGAGTGCGCGTTCGGCCTGGCCGGTAGCGATCAGTTCGGCGGTCGCGCGTTTCATCACCACGTGCACCTCGGGTGGCGCGTTGTAGGGTGGTTTGCCGGCGACGAAGTCAGCGTTAAAAGCGTCGAGTTTGGCTTGCAGAGTCATGTTCAGTTCCTGGCGAGTAGGGCGGTTAATAGCGCCAGGCAAGCGTCCTCTATCGTGGCGGTGGCCAGTAGAGAGGCGCGCAGCATAGCAATTATTCTTCGCGGGAATGCGGCACGACAGCCGGCGCATTTGCCCCTAAGATAGCGGCCATTGCATCAACAATAAGAGTGGGCCAACCCTCGATGGAAAGACGCCAGTTCAGCGGTGGCATGAAAGGCAAGAACCTGCGCTACCTGAATGAAAACTTCCAGCAGCCGTCGCCGGTCACCCGCGTCGGTTTTTTGCTGCTCGAACACTTCTCCCTGCCGGCATTCACCCAGACGCTCGACACCCTGATCACCGCCAACCTGTTACGCCCCGACCTGTTTGCCACGCGCACCTTCGGGTGTGACGAGGGCGAAGTCATCAGCGACCTGGGCCTAGTGATCCGCCCGGACGCGCGCCTGGAAGCGTCGGCATTGCCGGACCTGGATTTGCTGGTGGTCTGCGGCGGTTTTCGCACCGAACTCAAAGCCGGCGAAGATTTCATCCAGCTTTTGCGCAGCGCTGCCGAACAGGGCGTGAGCCTCGCCGGCCTGTGGAACGGCGCCTGGTTCCTTGGCCGCGCCGGGTTGTTACAGGGTTACCGCTGCGCGATCCACCCGGAACATCGCCCGGCGCTGTCGGAAGTGTCCAAGGCTGCCCAGGTGACCAGCGAACCCTACGTGATCGACCGCGATCGCCTCACGGCCTCCAGCCCTTCGGGCGCGTTCCACATGGCCCTGGACTGGATAAAAAGCCTGCATGGCAAAGCCTTGGTCGAAGGCATCGAAGACATCCTGGCTTTTGAAGAATCGCGCTACCGGCGTATCAAGCCCACGGAAAACATCAGCGTCAGCGCACCACTGCGTGAAGTGGTGAAACTGATGGACGCCAACCTTGAAGAACCCTTGGAGCTGGACCAATTGGCGGTCTACGCCGGCCGCTCGCGGCGTCAGCTCGAACGCCTGTTCAAGGAGCAACTGGGCACTACGCCGCAACGCTATTACATGGAGTTACGTGTCACCGAGGCGCGGCGCTTGTTGCAGCACACCGAACTGTCACAGGTGGATGTGCTGGTGGCGTGCGGGTTTGTGTCGCCGAGCCATTTCAGTAAGTGCTACAGCGCGTATTTCGGCTATCGGCCGTCCAAAGAGAAGCGCTTGGTCAAGTAGCGTTGAGGGCGAGCACTGCCACTGTGATTGTCACGAAAACACCAAAGACCTTAAAAACGCGCCAGTCGGTAAGGGGCCGGGTCCGGCAGCGCCGTGCATTTATCAGTCGCGGCCAGCTGCGCAATAATCTCCGCCGTCACCGCCGCCTGCGTCAACCCCAAATGCTGATGCCCAAACGCGAGCAATACCTTGCCATCCGCCACCCGATCAATGATCGGCAGCGAGTCCGGCAACGACGGGCGAAAGCCCATCCATGGGGTTGCGTCCCGGGCACTCAAGTCCTGGCGAAACAAGCCCTGGCTCAAGTGGTGCAACTGCCAGGCGCGTTGCATATTGGCGGGGCGCTCCAGGCCTGCGAATTCGACCGTGCCGGCCAGGCGCAAGCCATCGTTCATGGGGGTCATGATAAATTTGCGCTCGAACGAGGTCACGGCAAAGGGCAAGCGCTGGTGTTCGTGGGGCAGCATCAGGTGATAGCCGCGCTCGGTGTCGAGCGGAACCTGCTTGCCGGTGAGTGCAGCGGTGAGTTTGGCCGAATGGGCGCCGCAGGCGATCACTACCTGGCGGGCGGTGAGAGTGCCTTGGTCGGTCAGCATCGATACGCCGTCCGATTCCAGGCGCCCATCGAGCACGCGCTGCTGAAGAAACTGCACACCGCACGCTGTGGCCGCGCTCACCAACGCGCACACCACGTTGTATGGATCAATAAAATGCCCGGTGCCTGGGAAGAACAGGCCACCCTGGATTACATCGCTCAGTTGCGGTGCAGCCTTGCGTATGGCTTCGCCCGACCAGAAATCAACTGGCACATTCTGCTGCTGCATGCGTTGGCGCAACGCGTCGATGGCTTCCCCAGACGCGGCACGCTCAAATACCAGCAACGAACCCTCGGCGTGCAATAACTGCGGCTGTTCAATGGACAGCAGCAAGCGCTGCCACGCGCCCAGGCTGGCCTCATTCAGTGCGCGAATGCCCGCCACCGTGCGCCGGTAGCTTGCCGGGCGCAGGTTGAGCAACAGCCGCGCAAACCAGGGCAGGGCGCGTGGCAGGTATTTCCAGTCCAGGCGCAGTGGCCCCATGGGATCCATCAGCATGGCGGGCAGGCGCTTGAGGATCGACACGTCGGCAATCGGGAACACTTGCTCGGTGGCCAGATGCCCGGCGTTGCCATAGGAGGCGCCCATGCCCGGCGCCTGCGAGTCGATGACCACCACGCGCTGGCCCTGCCGGGCCAATTGCAGGGCGCAGGCCACGCCAATGATGCCGGCGCCGATCACAGCGATATCAGCACGCTTGCTGTCGCTCATCGCTCAAGCCTCTCTCTGGCCGTCGAGCAAGCGCCGCAACAGCAGCGGGTTGGCGTGTTGCAGTGCAGCGGGCAGCAAGCTGTCCGGGAAGCCCTGGTAACACACCGGGCGCAGAAAGCGCAGGATCGCGGCGGTGCCGACCGAGGTGCTGCGTGAGTCGGAAGTGGCCGGGAACGGCCCGCCATGGACCATGGCGTCGCACACTTCCACACCGGTCGGCCAACCGTTGACCAGCAGGCGCCCGGCCTTGCGTTCCAATACCGGCAACAGGGCTTGGGCGCGTGTCAGGTCCGCGTCGTCCAGGTGCAGTGTGGCGGTCAATTGGCCTTCCAAATGTTCGGAAACCTGGCGTACTTCCTCGTCGTTGGCACACACCACGACCAAGGAGGCGGCGCCGAAGACTTCCGCTTGCAGATGCTCATTGTGTAAAAACGCGCTGGCCTGGGTCACAAACAGTTGCGCCTGGCCTTGATTCGGGCCTTGGGCTGCCAAGCCTTTGGCCGCAACGTGTGCGTGTTGGGCCAAGGTGCCGACGCCAGTTTGATACGCCTGGAAGATGCCCGGCGTCAGCATGGTCTGCGCAGCGCACGTGGGGAGCAACTCACTCACCGTGGCAACAAAGCGCTCGAGTGCCGGGCCTGCTACCGCAATCACCAGGCCAGGGTTGGTGCAAAACTGCCCGGCGCCTTGGGTCAACGAGGCGACAAAACCCTGGGCCAACGCCTCTGCACGTGCTTGCAACGCCGCAGCAAACAGGTACACCGGGTTGATCGAACTCATCTCCGCATACACTGGAATCGGCTCCGGCCGCGCTTGCGCCGCCTGGGTCAGGGCGATACCGCCGCTGCGTGAGCCGGTAAACCCCACGGCTTTGATACGCGGGTCGCTGACCAAGGCAATGCCGACTTCGCGCCCTGATCCGTACAACAGCGAAAACACCCCGTCGGGCAAACCACAGTCTTTAACCGCCTTGGCCACTGCACGGCCGACCAATTCACTGGTGCCGGGATGCGCGCCGTGAGCCTTGACCACCACGGGGCAACCGGCAGCGAGTGCAGAGGCGGTGTCGCCGCCCGCCACCGAAAATGCCAAGGGAAAATTGCTCGCACCAAATACCGCCACCGGCCCCAGTGCAATGTGCCGTTGGCGCAGGTCCCCACGCGGCATTGGCTCACGCGCCGGTTGCGCGGTGTCGACGCGCACATCCAGCCATTCACCGGCGCGCACCGTGCGGGCGAAGGTGCGCAATTGCGCGCAAGTACGGCCGCGCTCGCCCTGGATGCGCGGGCGTGGCAGGCCGGTTTCGGCCATGGCGCGTTCGATCAATTCATCGCCGAGGGCTTCAATGTTTTCGGCGATGGTTTCAAGAAACGCCGCGCGCGCTGCCAGCGAAGTTTCGCGATAGGCGTCAAACGACGCCCAGGCCAAGGCACAGGCCTGTTCGACATGCTCGCCATCGCCGCCAAGGTAGGCGGGCGCCAAGGGCTGGTCGGTGGCGGGATTAATGGCCTGGATCGCTTCGCGATGGCCGCAGACTGCGTGCTGACCGATCAGCATCTTGCCCGTCAGAGTCATGGGGAGTCCTTGAAAAAAGAGGGTTGGCCGCTGTGAGCACCACAGCGGCGCGCACAGCCGTCAGTCGACGTTTTGTTCAGCCGACCAGTTGGCGTACCACTGGCGGAACAGCGCGTACTGGTTTTCGGCGTAACGCTGTTGGGCGGTGCTGAGCACGTCGGTTTCGTTGAAGTGCAGGGCGTAGCCCTGGTCGCCGTTCAGCACCATCAAATGCTTGTAATACAGCACCAGGTCGCAACCCTCGTCGAAGGACGACAGCACGGCAAGCGCGGCTTCCAGCTCACGGGCCAGGCGCCGGGCCTTGGCGTCGCCTGTGGCGGCTTTTTTGCTCAGGGCCACCAGTTGCAGCACTTCGCGCGGCAGTGCGTTGCCAATACCGGTGATGGCGCCGGTGGCGTTGCAGTTGACGAAGCCGTGTACCACTTGGGTGTCGACGCCGACCATCAGGGTCACGGCATCGTCCTGGGAGGTGATGTTTTCTGCCGCGTAGCGCAGGTCGGCGCCGCCGCCGAATTCCTTGAAGCCGATCAGGTTGGGGTGTTCACGGCGCAGTTCGAAGAACAAGTCGGCGCGGGTGGCGAAGCCGTAATACGGGCTGTTGTAGATCACTGCCGGCAGGTTCGGCGCGGCCTTGAGGATCGCCGAGAAGTGCGCCTTTTGCGCGGTGGCCGAGGCGCCACGAGAGAGCACGCGCGGGATCACCATCAAGCCGTGGGCGCCGACCTTGGCCGCGTGGGCGGCGTGGGCCACCGCTTCACGGCTGTTGACCGCGCCGGTGCCGACGATGGTCGGCACCCCAGCAGCCACCAGACGGGCCACGCCTTCCTGGCGTTCGGCTTCGGTCAGCAGCGGCCAGTCACCCATGGAACCGCAATACACCACGGCGCTCATGCCGATATCAATCAGTTCACGACCCTTGGCGACCAGGGCGTCGAAGTCCGGCTTGCGCTCAGGCGTGCACGGGGTCATCAGTGCAGGGATGCAACCGGTGAAGATGTTGTCGCTCATTGTTTCTAACTCCAGCGTTCAGTTAAATAAGGCCCGGGCTCAGATGCCCCAGGCAAAAGGGTCCTGCTCGTCAATCAGCAAGGTGCTGTCGGCGGTCATGTAGGCGCGGCCGGTAATGAAGGGGCGAATGCGCTCGCCATCCCATTCATAACGGCCTTCGAATTGGCTACCGGTGATGCTGGCTTGTACCCAGGTGGCGCCGGGCGCGAGTTTGTCGTCAGCCGCCAGGCACGCGAGTTTGGCGCTGGTGCCGGTGCCACACGGCGAGCGGTCGTAGGCTTTGCCGGGGCACATCACGAAGTTGCGGCTGTCGGCGTGGGCGTCGTCGGCGAACAGTTCGATATGGTCGATCAATGCACCGTCCGCACCGTGAATGCCTTGGGTCTCCAGGGCCTTGAGCATCGCCCAGGTGTAGTCGGTGAGGGTGTCGACGTTGTCCATCGCCAGCCGGTGGCCGTGCTGCGACACCAGGAAAAACCAGTTGCCGCCCCAGGCAATATCGCCATGCACCACGCCATAGCCCGGCACGTCCACCGGCACCTGCTGGCGATGCCGGTAGGCGGGCACGTTGCGCAAGGTCACGGCGCCGTCGTCGTGCAAGGTGGCAGCTACCGGGCCGACCGGCGTGTCGATGGTGTGCACGCCGGGCGTTATGCGGCCCAGGTGGTGCAAGGAGGCAACCAGGCCGATGGTGCCGTGGCCGCACATGCCCAGATAGCCGGCATTGTTGAAGAAGATCACCCCGCAGGTGGCGCCGGGGGTGACCGGCGCGCAGTACAGCGCACCGACCAGCACGTCATTGCCACGCGGCTCCAGCAGGCAGGCGCGGCGCCATTGATCGTGTTCGCTGCGCAAGGTGTGCAACTGGTCGGCAATGGTTGCGCCGGCGAGCGCAGGGAAGCCGTCCATTATCAGGCGTGTGGGTTCGCCGCCGGTGTGGGAGTCGATAACATGCAGGCGCTTCATAACAGGCTCCATCAGTGAGTGGCCGGCGACAGTGGTGTGCTGTAATGCGCATCGCTGACGGCTTCGCTTTCGTCGTCTTCGTGTTCCAGGCGCACCCGGTGCGCGGGCACGCCGGTGGCGGCGCCCCAGTAGTAGATGCCCAGGGCGCAGAGGGCGACGACCAGCGTGTCAAACGGGTGGCTGATCACGCCGATGCCGCCGAAACTGCCGAGCTTGGACAGCAGGATGGTCACCGCGTAAAAGCCGATCAGCCAGGCCGACGAGCGCACTTGCTGCTTGATATTCAGGTGCGCGGTCGGCACCCAGCGTGCGCACAACAGGTACACCACAAACATCAGGATTTGCAGACCCAGCAACCACGACACGGTGCTCCAGCCCGACCAGTAAACAATCAGCGCGGCGATGATGAATGACAGCGGGCCCAGTACCGCCATGCCCTTGACCCGAAACGGTCGCACCATGTCCGGTGCATTGCGGCGCAGCGCGGCGACGGTCACCGGGGCCACGGCGTAGCTTAAGATCAGTGCCGCCGACACCACATTGATCAGCGCTTCCCAGGACGGAAACGGCAGGGTCCAGAACACCGACAAACCAAAGGTCAGCCACAGCGCCGGGCGCGGGATGCCGGACTTCTCATCAATGCGCGTGAAGATCTTGAAAAACGTGCCGGTCTGCGCCCAGCCGTACACCACGCGCGGCGTGGCATTCATGTAGATATTGCCGCAGCCGCTGGGCGAGATCACCGCATCGGCCACCACCAGATAGGCCAACCAGCCCACGCCCAGTGCCAGGGCGATATCGCGATACGGCAACGCCAGTTGCTTGCTGATACCGGCCCAGCCATCGGCCAGCATCTCGGTCGGTACACCACCGAGGAAGGCGGTTTGCAGCAGCACATAAATGGCGGTCGACAACAGCACCGAGAGGATCAAGGCAATCGGGATCGTGCGTTGCGGGTTCTTCACTTCACTGGCCACCGAAATGATCGGCGTGAGGCCCAGGTAGGCAAAGATCACACCGCCAGCCGACACCGCCATCTCGATGCCCGACAGGCCGAACGGGGCAAAGCCCTGGGTCTGGAAATTCGCCGGTTTGAAGAAGGTGAACAGCACACCAATCACCAGCAGCGGCACGATGAACTTGAACACGCTCACCAGGTTATTGGCGATGGCGAAAGTCTTCACGCTGCGGTAGTTGAGCACAAAGAACAGGCACAACAGGGCGAACTGCACCAGCCAGCCCAGTGTAGTCGGGTCGCTGGAACCGACCTTGGTCAGTTCGGGAAACCAGGCCGCGGCGTATTGGCGCGAGGCGACCACTTCGATTGCCACCAGGCTTGAGAACGCGATCAGCGTGATAAAGCCCATCAGGTAGCCCAGCAGCGGCCCATGGGAATACACCGGGTAACGCACCACGCCACCGGCGCGGGGCAGCGCGGCGCCGAGTTCGCAGTACACGATGCCCAGCAACAGCACGGCGAACCCGCCGATCAGCCAGGAAATAATTCCCGCCGGGCCAGCGATGGCGGACACATGGCTGGCTGCAAATAACCAGCCTGAACCGAAGATGGCGCCCAACCCGATAAAGGTCAGGTCCATCAGTGAAAGTTGTTTCTTGAACTTGCCTTGAGCAGACATGGCGGCGCCTTCTTGTGAGTTATTGGATAGGCATGCAGTGGCGATATCCTGAACCGATCAAGGGCGCTGCGATTGATGTTTTGCGTTGATGTGAATGACGAATTCGGCACAGTTTGCTGTGTTCGGTCCGGGTGGCTCATTGGACCAAATGTGGGAGCGGGCTTGCTCGCGAATGCGGTATGTCAGTCGCCAGATGTATTGGCTGATCCACCGCATTCGCGAGCAAGTCGAATCGTCGCACCGCCGCTCCCACATTCGACCGAGAAGGCCGCGACGACGTTGTGGATACTCACGCCCGCATAAGGCAATCTGCATAAAAAAACCGGAGCCCAGGCCATGTTGCCCAGTGCATTTGCGAGCTTTCTACAGGCCAGTCGCCCCACCAGCATCGAGCAGCTTTTGGCCGGGGGCGCGCAGTTGTTGCCTTTGCTCGACGTAATCCCCAACGCGGCGATTTTCATCAAGGATATCGACGCCCGCTACGTACTCGCCAACCACACCCTGGTGCAACGCTGCGGACTCAAACAGCTACAGCCGCTGCTAGGCAAGACCAGTGCCGAAGTGTTCCCCGCGCAATTGGGGCCGGGCTACACCGAGCAAGACCGGCGTGTGCTGCAGCAGGGGTTTGTGCTCGAAGACCAGCTAGAGCTGCACCTGTATGGCAGCCGCGAACCGGGCTGGTGCCTGACGCACAAATGGCCGCTGTACAACGACAAGGGCGCGATCATCGGCCTGGCGGGTATTTCGGTGGACCTGCAATCGGCCAGCGAAAAGCACCCGGCCTACCAGCGCCTGGCCGCTGTTGATGAGCACATACGCCAACATTTCAACCGCCGTGTCACCCTCGGCGAGCTGACCCGCATTGCCGGGATCTCCGTGGCGCAACTGGAGCGTTACTGCAAACGCGTGTTTCACCTGACGCCCCGGCAGATGATCCAGAAGGTGCGTCTGGAACATGCACACCGGCTGTTGCACACCGACTTGCCCATCACCGAGGTGGCGCTGCAATGCGGCTACACCGACCACAGCGCGTTTACCCGCCAGTTCAAGGCCTTGACCGGGTTTACACCCAGGCAGTACCGGCAATTGGACTAAATGCAACGAATCACGCCGCGCACTGCTCCTATGCTTACGAATAACCTTTTCACGGCAATAGGAAACAGGCTTATGACGGCGGCGGACAACGATCATGTGAACTGGCTGGTGCAACAATCCATGCTCAACGCGGCGCGCCAGCGGGCCAGGCTCTATAGCGGGCAAGGGCGCCTGTGGCAGCAGCCGTATGCGCAGACCCGGCCGCGTGATGCCACAGCGTTGTCGTCAGTGTGGTTCACCGCCTACCCGGCATCGATTGTGACCCGTGAAAACGGCACGGTGCTCGAAGCCCTGGGCGACGAAAGCCTGTGGCATGCTTTATCGAAGATCGGCATCCAGGGCATTCACAACGGCCCGCTGAAAAAGTCCGGCGGCCTCGACGGTACGCGGCATACGCCGACCATCGACGGCAATTTCGACCGCATCAGCTTCGAGATCGACCCACAGCTGGGCACCGAAGCGCAGTTGCAGGCCCTGACGCGCATGGCCGCCGCGCACAACGCGGTGATCATCGATGATGTGATCCCCTCCCACACGGGCAAGGGCGCGGACTTCCGCCTGGCCGAGATGGCGTATGAGGATTATCCGGGGCTCTACCACATGGTCGAGATCCGCGAGGAAGACTGGCCCTTGCTGCCCGACGTTGCCGAGGGGCGGGATGCACAGAACCTCAGCCCCGCGCAGGTGGATGCGCTGCGTGACAAGCATTACATCGTCGGCCAGTTGCAGCGGGTGATTTTCTTCGAGCCGGGCGTCAAGGAAACCGACTGGAGCGCAACCCCGGTGGTCATTGGCGTGGACGCCAAGCCGCGCCGCTGGGTGTACCTGCATTACTTCAAGGAAGGTCAGCCGTCGCTGAACTGGCTGGACCCCTCGTTTGCCGCGCAGCAGATGATCATCGGCGACGCCCTGCATGCCATTGATGTAATGGGCGCCAAGATCCTGCGCCTGGACGCCAATGGCTTTCTCGGCGTGGAACGCAAGCTGGACGGCACCGCCTGGTCGGAAAGCCACCCGCTGTCGATCACCGGTAACCAGTTGTTGGGCGGGGCGATTCGCAAGGCGGGCGGCTTCAGTTTTCAGGAGTTGAACCTTACCGTCGACGACATCGCCGCCATGTCCCACGGCGGTGCCGACCTGTCCTATGACTTCATCACGCGCCCGGCGTATCAGCATGCCTTGCTGATGGGCGACACCGAGTTATTGCGCCTGATGCTGCGCGAGATGCACAGCCAGGGCATCGACCCCGGTTCCTTGATCCATGCGCTGCAAAACCATGATGAACTGACCCTGGAGCTGGTGCACTTCTGGACCTTGCACGCCCACGACAGCTACCTCTACCAGGGCCAGACGTTCCCCGGCAACAGTCTGCGTGAGCATATCCGCGAGCAAATGTATGAGCGCCTGGCCGGCGAGCATGCGCCGTATAACCTCAAATTCGTCACCAATGGGGTTTCCTGCACCACCGCCAGCATCATCACGGCAGCCTTGGGCATCCGTGACCTGGAGGCGATCACGCCGGCCGATATCGAGCAGATCCGCCGGATCCATGTGCTGCTGGTGATGTACAACGCCATGCAGCCTGGGGTGTTTGCCTTGTCCGGCTGGGACTTGGTGGGCGCGTTGCCGTTGGCGGCCGATGCGGTTTCTCACTTGATGGGCGATGGCGACACCCGCTGGATTCATCGCGGCGCCTATGACCTGGTGGATTTAAACCCGGATGCCGAACTGTCCGCGGGCCAGATGCCACGGGCGAAAACCCTCTACGGCAGCCTCAACAGCCAGTTGCAAGACCCGGACTCGTTCGCGTCCCAATTGCAGAAAATTCTAGCCGTGCGCAACGCCTACGGGATCGCCGCCAGCCGCCAGATCCTGGTGCCGGATGTGGAGCATCCAGGGCTGCTGATCATGGTTCACGAGTTGCCGGCCGGGAAGGGCACGCAAATCACCGCGCTCAACTTCGGCAGTACCGCGCTGACCGAAACCCTGCACCTGCCCGATATTGCGCCAGGGCCGGTGGCGGACATTATCAATGAGCGGGTCGAGGGCGATCTGACTGCGGAGGGTGAGTTCACCATCACGTTGGACGCGTATGAGGGACTGGCGCTGCGGGTGGTCAGCCTGTCGCCGATGCTTTAGGGGCCGAAGGCGCTGATCGGCTCGTCGATCAGCGCTGATTTTGAATTGCCGGGAGCACTGATAACATGCAATTTGCGCATTATTAAATAAATGAATATGCGCTTGATGAATTTTGTCGTTCGAGCTAGCGTAGTCTCAATGGCCACGTTTGAGTACCGGCCACTGACCTGCCGAGGAATTTCCCATGCCTTTAGTTCGAATCGACCTGGCCGCCGACACCTCCACTGAAACCGCCGCTGCGATTGGTGACGTGATCTACGCCGCCATGACCAGCGTGGCCAATGTGCCTGAGCACGACAAATTCCAGATCATCAATCGTCACGCCAAGGATGAGTTGGTGTATCCGGCAGCGGGTTATCTGGGGATTACCTACACGCCGAATATCGTGTTTATCCAGGTGACGTGGAGCGCCGGGCGTAGCATCGAGGTGAAAAAGGCTTTCTATAAATTTATCGCCGACGGTATTCACGCCAGGACTGGGCTGCGCAAAGAAGATGTATGGATCAGCCTGGTGGACGTGAAGCGCGAAGATTGGTCGTTTGGCAACGGTGAGATGCAGTACGTGCCTGACGAGTGAGGCAAGCCCGCAAGCAGGCGGCGACTCAGCGATGAGTCGCCGCCTTTTTTATTGGGCGCTCAACGCCTGTAGAAACTGGGTGTGTTTCAGCGTTTGCGAGAACATCGGCAGGGTGAAATTCTCGGCGGCGTGTTGTTGCTCATCACTGAAGGTGGCGGTGCAGTCGGTCAACGTCACCACGTCGTAGCCTTTCTCATAGCCTGAACGAACCGTGCCTTCGACACAGCAATTGGTCAGAAAGCCTGCGACGACCAGGTTCTGGATGCCGTTGTTGCGCAGCACCAGGTCCAGGCCGGTGGTGGCAAACGCATCGAGGCCGCGTTTGCCCTCTACCAGGATGTCAGCCGGCTCACGGCTCAGCGCCTCGGTGATTTCGGCGCCCCAGCTGCCGGCCTGGAAGGCGCTGCCGTCTGCCACACCCTTGAGAATGCCGTAGGAGCGGTGCGTCAGTTCGGGGTAGCCATCGGCGAACTGGATCGGCATATGGATGATCGTTACGCCCAGCTTGCGCGCCTGTTGCACGGTGGTTGCAGTGTTCGCCAGCATATCGGTGCTGTGCATGACGCCTTTGACTGCGTCGTGAAACACACCACCCGCAGTGGTGAAGTCGTTTTGGAATTCAATCAGGACCAATGCGGTTTTCGTCGGGTTCATAGTGATGCTCCGTCAGGTGGTTTTTTCACTACAGCAGTTATAGGCGCCAAATCCAAGGGCTGCTCCCACATAAAAGCAGAATTGCGACCCAATGACCGCACTCATTTGGCATCGTGAAAAATGATCCCCAGCGTGTGGCGCTCTCCGCGATGCAGGCGGCTCACCCCATGACGCACGCTGACTTTGCAAAAACCACGCGCGGAACTTGCCGGGCGGCTGTTGACGGCAAAGATCAGCGCTTGGCCTTGTTCGAGGGGGACCACCTCAGCCCGTGCGGGTTTGCTGGAACCGGTGTGCGTGAGGACGAACTCACCGCCTTCGAAGTCCAGGCCCGGCTGGTCCAGCAGGAATACCACCTGGAATGGAAACACCTGCTCGCCATACAAATCCTGATGCAGGCAGGTGTAGTCATCTTGCCGATAGCGAAGCATCAGTGGCGTGGGCCGGCATTGGCCGGCCTGGTGACATAGCGCTTTGAATTGGGCATGGGTGTCTGGGAATCGTTGATTGATCTTCAACGCCGCGTGCCAGCGATTGGCGACCGGTGCGAGGCGCTCGTACAGGCGCGAGCGCAGGTTGTCGACGAGCGCCGGCAGCGGGTAGCGAAAGTATTGGTATTCACCACGCCCGAAAGCGTAACGCTCCATGACGATGCGGCTGCGAAAGTGGCTTTGATCGGCATAGAGCGCCGCCAGTTGCTGACAGGTTTGCCGAGTCAACAGTCTTGGCAGCAGCGCGAAGCCGTCGTTCATCAGGGCCGCTTCTATCGTTGGCCAATCGAGGTGTTCCAGGTGCGTGTTCATAAAGGCTGCTGACGTTTCCATTGGTGATACTCGGCCGGCATGCACACGGCGCAAGGGCGATAGCCCGCTGCAATGGCGCTGGCTTGATTGAGGAAAAACACCCGGTGCTGCACATAACCACCACGGGCGATGGCGTGCAGCGCCGCGCGGCAGTCCAGCAGGCCGTAGCGTTTGCCGCGTCGATGGCCACCCAGCGTGCCCGGTTCGGCGCTTGAGTAGGCTTGACCATCGCTGCCCAACAGCCGCCACAGGCGCTCAGCAGTCATGGGCCGCCCCAACACCTAAGTGAATGCCTAAGTGAAAACTGAGCAAAAAACCGTGCCGTTCGCCGCTTCGGACCCTGCTGATCGCATGCTTCATATTCACCCGGTAGTAACCCTTGCTGCCCTTGAACGGGCGGTGCGCCGTGGTGATGACCGCCAGATCACCGGGCTGCAACGGCACCACCATCGGCCGCGATTGCATTCTGGGGCGTTGCTCGGTGAGGATAAATTCACCGCCGCTGAAATCCTCGCCGGGTGCAGACAGCACGCCGGCCAGTTGAAACGGAAATAGGTACTCGCCCTCGGCATCTTGCCCCAGCGCCAAGTGTTCATCTTTGCGCAGGCATGTCAGCTGGGGCAGTGCTTGCTGCTGCCCGACGGCCCGACACTGAGCGTGAAAGTCAGTGAGCTGGGGAGGGAAGCGGCAGGGCAGTTGCAGGGTGTCGTTCCACTGGTTGGCAACCTGTGCCAGTGGAGGGTAAAACCCGTTCAGAAGGTGGGCGAACAAGCCTGGGACCTCCAACTCGAAGATGCCGGGAAGCACGATGAAACCTTCTCGGTCGAGTTCCAGGCCGATGGTTTGCCAATCCAGGCGTGCCAGGGCGGTGGCAAGTGGGGTCATGAAAACCTCGGTCATTGTGCTTTTGCGCCAGTGTAGGCAGGCGCCAAGTCGCCGAAACTCCGGTTCTTGCGCTGCAATTCACCCTTGGCTGACCGAAGATTGATCTCGATCAGGTAGTCCGCCTGGCAGGCCTTCTAACCTTGTGCTTCCATCAAAGGCCAGGGACGGCTCAATGCGAGCCTGTGGCCGTGCACCTCAAGGAAGAGTCTGCCATGCGATCATTGAAGATCATCTTGTTGTCCTCAGCATTCAACGGCTTGACCCAGCGGGCCTGGCTGGACTTGCGCCAGTCGGGGTTTGACCCCAGCGTGGTGCTGTTCACCGATGAAGCCACGGTGTGCCGGCAAATCGAGGAGTCCGACGCCGATCTGGTGATCTGCCCTTTCCTCAAGGACCGCGTGCCGCAGCAACTGTGGAGCAACCTCGACCGCCCGCTGGTGATCATTCATCCGGGGATTGTCGGTGACCGTGGCGCCAGCGCGCTGGACTGGGCCATCACCCAGCAGGCCCGTCGCTGGGGCGTCACCGCATTGCAGGCGGTGGAGGAGATGGACGCGGGGCCGGTGTGGTCGACCTGTGAGTTCGACATGCCCGCCGAGGTGCGCAAGTCCGAGTTGTATAACGGCCTGGTGAGTGATGCGGCGATCACTTGCATCCGCGAGGTGGTGGAGAAATTCACCCGTGGTGTGCTCCCCACGCCGCTGGATTACACGCAACCCATCGTCATCGGGCGCTTGCAGCCGAACATGAAGCAGGTTGACCGTGCTTTCAGCTGGCACGACTGCGCACGCTTCATCAAGCGCAGCATCGACGCCGCCGACGGCCAGCCGGGTGTGTTGGCCAGTATCCACGGCGAGCAGTATTACCTGTACGACGCGCATCTGGACGCACGCCGGGGCATGCCAGGCGAGATCCTCGCGGTACAGGATGATGCGGTATTGGTTGCGGCCGGCGATCAAAGCGTGTGGGTCGGCTCGCTTAAACCCATGGCCCCGCCAGGCGAGGAGACCTTCAAGTTACCGGCCCGTCACGTGTTGACCGGGCGCCTGGCGGGTGTGCCCGTGCTGGAAAGCTCAATTGCCCAGCAAGCCTTCAATGAACAGGCGTATCAACCGATTCGCTACCGTGAGTGCGGCCCTGTCGGCGAATTGACCTTTGAGTTCTATAACGGCGCCATGAGCACCGAACAGTGCCAGCGGCTGGTCGCTGCACTGCGCTGGGCCAAGGCGCGCAACACTCAGGTGCTGCTGATCAAGGGCGGGCGCGGCAGCTTTTCCAATGGCGTACACCTCAACGTCATCCAGGCCGCACCCGTGCCGGGGCTGGAGGCGTGGGCGAATATCCAGGCGATCGATGATGTGTGCCAGGAACTGCTGACCGCCCGGCAACTGGTGGTCAGCGGCCTGACCGGCAGCGCCGGCGCTGGCGGGGTAATGCTGGCGTTGGCGGCCGATATCGTCTTCGCCCGTGCCGGCGTAGTGCTCAACCCGCATTACAAGAGCATGGGCCTGTATGGCTCCGAATATTGGACCTTCAGCCTGCCGCGTGCGGTGGGCAGCGAAATTGCCCATAAGCTCACCGAAGAGTGCCTGCCGATCAGCGCCATTCAGGCACAGCAGTGGGGCATGGTGCAGGACATTGGCCCACGTTGCCCGAATGAGTTCAGTGCCTGGTTGCTGCAAGCGGCCAAAGGCGCGCTGAGTGATGAGAAATACGCCGCGCAACACGTGCGCAAAGCGAATATCGACCTTGAACCAATGGATCGCTGCCGCCAAAACGAGTTGGCCCAGATGGAACTGGACATGGTGCACAACCGCCAGCAGTTTGCCGAGAAGTGTCGCAACTTCGTGTTCAAGCGCAAAACCTGCCAGACGCCGCAACGGTTGATTGCGCCGTGGGCAGTGGAGTTTGCTGCTGGTGATCGGCCGTGGCAGCAGCGCGATGGTGCGCTGGTCTCGTTACTACGACCTTAGTGAGGCACAGCGCGAAGTGGCGACTTGAGCGGCCGGGCCAATGGATAACTCCAACGCTTGATGCTCAAGCACGCCTTTCATTCGGTCGAGACCGGCGTCCACAACATTCTCTCGCAACAAGTCATGGCGAAAATAGGGGGCAGTTCTGGTAATCCACAGCGACGTTGCGTGCGCCGATGTAAAGGGCTGTTGCGAACAGTGGGCTCAGTCATGTGAAATTAGAAAGGGGCGTAGCTCATTTAAAGCAGTGATTGCAATGAGCGTCAGCGCATCGGTAACGCCGCCATTCGCTATATGCCCCGAGAGTTCAGAAAATGTCAGCGAGTCTGTAGAAATCAATTCGCCTTCGCGCATCAGCAGTGGTGCCTTGGCGCTTGAAGTGACAATGGCACACCAGAGATGCATCGTTTCGGTAGATAACGTCGGCGCAGGGTAATACGACAGCAAGGGAAAGAGTCTCTGCGGTGTAAGACCCGTTTCCTCTTTTAACTCTCTTAATGCTGCTTCTCTCGGTGTTTCACCGCTATCGATATAACCAGCGATGATCTCAAGCGTTGAATGCCTGCCCGTGGCGAGAAAGTGCGGGACGCGAAATTGCCGAACCATCACCAGCGTATCATCGGCAGGGTCATAGCACACGACGGACACGGCATCCGGCCGCTCGATAATTGAAGATGTGAACTCGGTCGACGCGCCCTCGGCGTTGAGGTGCGCGTGTAAAGTCACAAGCCTTAAATCACCCACTGTCATTTCGTTGCGACGGATGACATTGCATTCAATAGGTGATGCGTTGAATGGCGTAGCGGCGGTCGGACGCGTCAGGCGCTGAGCATTTAACCAGCTGTCCATTTTAAGCAGTTGTCCGATAAACTCCGGCGCAAGCTTAATATCGCCTTTGTTGTAGTAGGTAATTATTTTTTGCAGTTCGGCAAACACTTTGAGTTTGAAGCTATCGTGATGCATCCAATTGCTTTGATCGACCTCGTGCAGGTCTAGATGATGAACGCGTGCTTTCCAATCAGGGAATACAGATTTGAAGGTGTTGAGTACCCGAGGTGAGGCGTAGCGCTTCATTAACAGATGAATACTGGGGGTGGGGCAAAAACGCTCAATCAAGGTTCTACTGTTTGTGATATTTTCCAGCGTGTTACTCGCTTGCGTTTCCAGGTGTATCCCGGCCAGTGGCACCCCCAAACGATGGATCGCCGCGCCAAGCTTTTCGGCTTCCCCGTTATAACCACTTATTATTATGTGGCGCAGGCCTTGTGCATGCCAGACCTCAACGGCTTTAACCGCAAGTTGGAAGGTGTGGTGGGGGCTGCCAAAAACAAGTAGGGTCGCCGCATCGACAGCGTCGCCATGACTAAAAATCCAACGGGTGATCGTATTAAAGTTAGTCATGCGTCATCCTTCGACCAGCAGGTTGTGTTTAGGCGCTGTGTGCGCCATTAAATATTGACCCAGTGCCATGAATTGAGATGTGAATCCGTCATACCCCATTGTCAAGACCAGCGTCTGAGGGGCCGTTAAATACTGAGCGATATCTGCAGGTTCATCATAGATGACGCCATGTCCGCCGCCGGCGTTGATGGCGTTACACAGGAGAAGGTCTGCGCCCACGGGTTCCAGTCCGCCGTTCACTGTTTCAAAGCCACTGGACGGCATGACAAACACAACATCGCACTTCGCCACGGCCCCGGCATAGGCAACAAGGTTTCTCTTGTTGAGCATTCCCCAAATGCCGAGTACACCGATGAGTTTGCCTCCCGAACGCATAATCCCTTTAGCTGCAGAGACGGTCATCTCCACCTGTTGAGGTAAACGCGCGTTATCATCGATCATGGTGAGGCGCTCTGATTCAATGACCCGTTCAAACCGGCGAGCGAGCGGGGTATGAACGCTCAACGCGTTACCTATGTCCGTACTACTAAAACCGAGCGTGTGACACAAGCCTAGTACAGGCGCCAGATTCCTGATGGTATGACGGCCGATCAAACCTGTTGTGTACTCTGCGACCTTCACCCCGTGGTGATAGAGCGCCACCTCACTCATTTCACTGTGCGTGTTGTACGTGCACTCGGTATACCATTCAGACGTAGGCAAGCCATAGGTCTTAATATTCGGATGCCCCGTGCGGAGCAACGGCAGGCTGCCGATATCGTCTTCAGGCAACCAAAGCGTCTCGAGTGCATGATAGTTTTGAGCGATCAAACATTCGAATGAGTGAGTCAGTTTAATTCTGTCGTATCCAAAAAAGTCCTCATGGTTGATGTGCAGGTTCAAAACGATAAGGTGCCTGGGTTTGAGCAATAAAAATTCGTTCTTGTATTCACACGCTTCGACAATTGCGTAGTCGCTATCGCCTTTTCGCGCGCCGAGGCCATAGTGGCGGGAGCGTGCACCAAGGTAAACAGTCGGTTCGGCACCGCTGGCCATGAAGCAATCGGACAGAACAGACGTGGTACTTGATTTTCCAAAGCTGCCTGTCACAGCGATCAGGTTTTTGCCCGTCAAGAGAAAGCCCAAGCATTCGGTTCTTGTCCACACCGGAATAGAGCGTTTATGAGCCTCTTGAATTTCAATATTGTCAGCGGGTACGGCAAGTGATGTAACCACCACATCAGCCCCCCAAACATTCTCCTGGCGGTGGGTATCGTATAGCTGCGTGGTTATCTCTTTGATTGCGTCTAATCGATATGATTTCGACGTGTCAGAACCGCTGACCGCCAGTCCCATGTTTGACGCAAGCACAGCGAGGCTCGCCATGCCGGAACCACCGATGCCGCAAAAATGTAACTTCATCAAATCGCCATTAATGGAAGATTAGGTTGGCAGCCGCTTGAGTAGCTAACTGCCATGCAGTGATTACAAGGTGGTGTCCCAAGACAGCGGGTCGAAGTCACCCAAAATCAACATCGAGTCGCCGTGGATACCAAATCGCATTTCAGACTTCGCAGCCTGTTCGCACGCTTCGATGACAAGCTCGCGCCCTCCAAATGCACAGGCCATGATGACGTGAGTGCCCATGGGGTTGTGCAGGTTAGTAAGTAATGAAGAGCAATATTTAAACTTGAAACCTGGCGAGATAAATATGTCTGTACGTTTTGTTTCGGCGACTGGGGGCAAGGCAAGGCTTTCCAATACCCGTGCTCCGCTCGTACCGATGCTTACAATTCGCTTTCTTTGGTTTGACGCTGACTTCAGTTGTTCAATCGAGGCGTCAGGTATAACGTACTCTTCGGCATTCATTCGATAGTCTGACAGGTTGGTATCGGGCTTTGATTGTTGCCAGCTGAAACACATAGCGAGTGAAAAATCTAATGTCGTAATTCCACGCTCCCGATACCCTTGATACATCTCGCCGGTTATCCGCCTGGCAGGTTCCGAAACATGCACAGCATTGTTTATAACCGTATTTTCGGGATTCAGTTTTTTTACGTCGAGTTTATTAAGGTCGGTATACCATGGGTGCATGAGTTTGCCACGTCCCGCCAAAACCTCCGCCAGTTCGGCCGGGCTTTGTTCAATTGTGACCAGCCCCCGAAAGCCAACATACCTGTCCCGTTCGATCCAATAGGGGCCATCAAAGTCTTGTGTTTTTCCGAGGATCTCTCCAGAAATCGAACCGTCCGCCAAGGTAAACTTGCCGAGTGTGGGGGGCCAGGATTCAGCGAGGATTACCACATCCCACAACAGACTTGTTGTCTGTGGTGAGTCGAGCATGAGAAAACACACATCAATCTCTAACCCAGTATGGGTCGTGCCGTTGAGCCGGGAAGGGCCCATGCCCACATTATTGACCGCGAGTACATCGGAGTCGTCGAAATAACTACCCACATTGCTGAACGTATCCTCGATGATCGTTTGTTTGCGGGCGTCTACCACTAACAACCTGACCTGTTCTGCACTTCTGTGTTCACCTTTGAACGAATCGGGCGTCGCACTGAAATTGTACTGCGAGAAAGTATCGCTCATGTTCTGTCCTTGATAGCTGATGGTGGTGAGGGTGGCTCGGTTTATCGCTTAAATTGACATTCCTCTGGGGCCTAACAAGTGCAGGTACACCTCTTCTAGGTTTGGCTTGGATGTATTAAGCACTGTGACCCCTTGTGAAACCAAAAAAAGCAATATCGTTTTTACCGCTGCCGAATTTGAAAGGTGGGCGCGATAGTGCCCGACCTGTATTTCATCTAATGTCGTAACGTCGGCCATGCTTCGAAGGTGGGCTGCGGTGATGGGGGTGCCGACAAAGTCAATACGGTTGGCGACGAATAGAGTATTAACCAGGCTCGCGGGACTTTCGACGGTTAATAAAACTCCCTGATTGATAAACACAACTTCGTCGCACACCGATTCTGCTTCGGCCATGTCATGTGTCGTCAGTAATATTGTTATCCCGCTCCTTTTGAGCTCATGCACGATGGTACGGAATTCACGCGCGGCCACCGGGTCCATGCCCAGTGTGGGCTCATCTAAAAATAACAATTCGGGCTGGCCGATCAATCCACGTGCAAGGTGTAACCTCTGCTTCATGCCGCGTGAATAGGTGTTGCATTTGGAGTCGCCGACATCCATGAGCCCAAATTTATCGAGCAGCGTATCGACCGTATGCTTTCGCTTGCGTCCATAGAGCCCGTAGAGTGCAGCCCAAAACAGTAGATTTTCTTTGCCTGATAAATGTGGGTACAGCCCCCGATCGCCCCCCAGTACCAGACCGATTTTAGTTCTGATTTTTGCGCTTTCAGTTTTAAGGTCGTGCCCCAGGACGCAAGCAGTTCCACTGGTTGGCGACAGAATGGTGGCCAGGACTTTAGTCAGGGTGGTTTTGCCAGCTCCGTTTGGCCCAAGCAGGCCTTTGGTTTCTCCACGTTTTACGCCAAGGTTCAAACCATGGATGCCGCGGGGAAGGCCGAGCTTGCTGGATTTTGCATACACCCGGGTCAGCAACTTTGTATTAATGGCGTCCATGGTGTGTCCCTTTGATTATAGCGACCCGACGTCGCCGACTTTCCTACCGTAGGAGTTAATTGCCAGATACATCAAATAGCTTGCTAATAACCACACACAACCGGTGCCCAGCTCAAGTGCAATGTGCTGCGCTATAACCGATGTGGGCGCGTTCGCGTAAACAGCTCTAATGGCTTCCAGCCCGTGAACCAGAGGAAATAGCTGCACGTAGGTTACGAGCGGTTCGGGCCAAAAGGTAATGGGCACACTCACGCCGCAAAATGTCATAAATATGATGTGTGCTAAGTTGCTGAGTATAATTCTTAGTCGGTAGTAAACAGTTGCAATTACTCCAATGCTTAGTGCCAGGGCATAGACACTTGCGCACGTGATGGCGAGGCACACGGCCAGCAGCAGAACCCGGTCGAACGCTGGATATACATCAAACAGCACTCCGAGCATGATAAAGGCCATCAAGGTCGTAGCCAGGCCGTTTATTAACCATACACTGGTGCGTCCGAGCATTACGCCCCAAATATTGGTGGGCGCTCCCATCAATAATACATACGTACCATCTATGCGTTCCCATGTAGCAGCGGCGATTGTCCACGTGATAGCGATTGGACCCGCCAGCGTAGCGTTGCCAATTAACAAATAGGTCGTCGTCTCATTGGACCCGAGCAATTTCCCAAGGAAAATCCAGACTGAAGCATTAGCGAGGATTCGAACGGACCAGCCAAATATCCAGGTAGGCGCTGTCCAGGCGCGTGAGAAATCAGAGACGCCTATCTTGAATCCAGCACGGATGGCCGCCCCAATCATTCGAGCCCCTTACTGCCGTCAACTAGATACTGGGTACGGCGCCTGTACATAACGCAAGCCAGCGCACCACTTATCAACGCAATAACCACGAGCGCGAAGAGGTTTTCTTTGTAACTGCTCGGCAGTTCGGCTGCATAGCACATCCTTAACAAGTCGCTGGCCCATGATAGGAATACCAACGGTGAAAAAAATTGATCCAGTCAGGCAGGTAAGTGGTAGGGACCAATATGCCCCCGACTAAAAATAGCGGGCCACTGATAACATTCTGATAGGTTCTGGGCGTCACGGTTGTGCTCAGCGCGGCACTGAGCAACAGGCCGTGATGAGCGGCACATAAAAGTGTCAACATAAGTGTCAGAAAGAATACTGCCGGATGCTGGATTGGAATATTCAAATCAAACACAGTGCTTGCGAGGGTATGGCTCTCGATAAGCCCGATGAGGCTGATGATCGAAATGACCACTGAACGTAGGTAGACGACGACCACATAGCTAGAGGGGGCTGCGAGGTGAAGTTCAAGTAAGCCAGCTTCATATTCATTGTATAGAATGTCCCCAGCGACAAACAGGATCATCTGTGTGACAGTCATCAAAAATGACGCGATCAGCGCGTAAGGCGCTAAATCCGCTCTTCCTGCGTTCAATAATATTGCCAGAGATGCGAGCGAATAAAGGGGTATCACCAGAATCGGCATGAGCTCTTCGATATTTGCCAATGCCGACTGTATTTGTAGTCGAGCCACCGCCGAGGCCATAGATACTTTCGACACTAATGAGGTAAGGCCACGACTCATGCGAATATCCATATAGGCCATCGATTCCGAGGCTGCCAAATCTAAAGGTGTTTAATGAATGCAGCTAATATTTTTAATTCATATGCTAATAAGGTATTGCATCGCCGCTTTCTGCACCACCGTGTAAAGAATAACCATAGATCAAAATATTCTTTCAATCTCAGGTTGCCAGTCGGTAGTGTGCTGTTGCTGCTGTCAAACCACATCAAGAATGGATACGTGATGAACAATCTTTCGGCACTTCGGGATGCACTTGCATTTAATAATATTGATAGCGCCAATGTCGTTCCGTTGATTGCCATCACAGAGCACACCCCAATAGTTTTGTTTGTTGGTTCTTTGCAACAAGGTTTCGGAACGCCCACATCGGACATTGATTTTTTAGTCGTTTATCCGCACGGTTGCAGTATTGTTGGGCTTGAAAGCCCATCCGTTGATGGCGCCGACTATCTGGTTGATATTTCAGCCGAAGGGGATTCTTCTTTTCCAACGGATTATTCACTGATCATCAATCGCCGCACGATCGAAAATTATAAGGTTCAGCTGACGTTGACGACGGCGACGCACATCGAGGCCATTCAACGCGTCGTGTCTGAACGCAATCAAAGTATCCTTCGCAGGGTCAATGGTGTGGCGTCGGAGCGGCAGCGTCGAGGGAAAATGCTTGACCGCCCAGCACAACTTTTGCTTCACCGTTTTTACACCGGGCTGGCATTGCAAAATGCGGAGGCGCTGCAGGTGATTCGAAATAAAGTTCCGTATCAGGTATTTATCGACAATATAGGTATACGTGAAACGTCCGCCGTACGCAGTTGGATTTCAGATGTTCATGGGTTGGCAGAGGCCAATGTTCCTTGCAAGAGAGAAACACTGGTTTTTATCACCTATCGCGTCTTGATTCATCTCAGTTCACTCGTGTTGTCTTCTGTAGGTGAAATCGCCCCGCAGGAAAAACTGCTTTTCCGTTTATTGGATCGCCATCGACAAACGATAGGCGCCGGAATTGTCGATACGTTGTTGACGGCTGCCAACGATGTTGGGGCGGTGGTCGACTCAGGTACCGATAAAATTATCGAGTTGGCCACCCAGCTCCCTCTGCTGCTCTCAGGTCTGAGCCCGTTGGTTAAACAGGAAATTGTTGATTGGGAGCAGGAGACGACCTTTAAGAAATTTGAATGACGCTTACATAACGTTGGATTTTGAAAGGATTCTGCATGCGGGCAATCATACTGGCTGCGGGGAGAGGGGCGCGGATGGGTCAGCTGACAAGCATCTTGCCTAAACCGTTAACGCTCTACTATGGAGAAACGCTTCTGGCCCGTGCTGTCAGGCATCTGAGACTGGCCGGCATTGATCGTATTGCCGTTGTAACAGGCTACAGGCAGGAACACCTGGCAAGTTATGGTACTGATCATTTTCACAACCCCGACTGGGCCGAAACCGGAATATTCTGGTCATGCCAGCAGGCGGATAGCTGGTTGAAGGCCCATGAGTGTTTGGTTGTTTACGCAGACATAGTTTTTACGCATATGGATATCCTCAGGCTTTGTAGCGATAACCATCCCATCGCACTCGGATATGATTCAAACGGCGTGGCGCTTTGGCAACAGCGCTTTGCTGATCCCTTGGAGGACATTGAGAGATTAAAACTTAGTGACGATGGCACCTTATGTGTTATTGGAGGTAAGCCTCACGATGTCAGTGAAGTCGAGGGTCAGTGGACCGGTATTTTCAAAACTACCCCAGAGGGCTGGGGCCGGCTCTTATCGGCAGCAAAGACTTTTCCTGAGTCGGAGCGTAAGCAACTGGATATGACGTCTTTATTCGGTGCAGCTATAGACGCCGGAGAGCATCTTTACGCTATTTCTTTCATTCACCCTTGGGGGGAAATCGACCGAGCCGAGGATCTGGAGGTCATGCATCGCCTTTATGATGAATGTGCATTCTTTGATAAGCCATAACGTAATCGCCAGGTGGCAGTATTGCACCGTGCTGAGGAACTGGATGCCATGCCGGAAGTGCGTTTGAACTGGGAGTATGGGTTGTCGTACAACCCTGATCGCGAGGTGGGAAGTAAGACACAGTTGGAGCTTAAAAAATCAGTAGCGTTGGGCCGATATATTGTCGCTCTGAATGAGAAATCCACGTTTATCAAGATATACGACCGTCAGCTCAGGCCGATTTTTAGTTGGCGTACAAAGCAGATTATTATTGATATTTTTTTAGCGGATAATATGCACTTATGTATTTTGACGGCTGAAAGAATATTGTTGGTCAACACGTGCTTTAGAACAATCAATATACTTGACCTTCCTGTCGGTGTGGTGCCGATACTGGGTTGCCCGTTTGAAACCGGTCATATCGCCCTGGTCCATGATGGCGGTATTCTGGCCATCAACACCCAGTCGGGCGTCAGCGCACGTCTGGCTGTTGCTTCAATGGCGTTTAAGCAGGTGACAGGTATTGATTATCACCGTGAAAAGAAAGTGTTTGGGGTAACACACGCGGCTGATAATGTTGCATTCTTGGTCTCGCCTCATGGAGAACGAGCTACTAAAGTTTTAGGTGGAGGTTTTAGTGAAGGCTCCACACAGTTGATATTACATTCCCCGCGCGGTGGTTATTTTCGAGGGGATGAGTTTTGGGTGGCCGATGCCAATAATAATCGACTGACGTGTTTTAACCTCACGCACGGCAAGATCACACAGGTGTCTATGCTTCGCGCGCGCTACGATGCGCGAAGGATCGATGCGCTATGGCGGCCGACGTCTGTCTGCAGCGTTGATAATAATGGATTACTTATTTGTGATAGCAAAAACAGAAGATTGTTGATAGTCGAGCCAGACGGTGAGCTTCGACACATGTCTTCTGCACCTGTGGTTCTAGAGAGGAAGTTAAACCTGCCGAGAGGTCTCACCGTTATCGGAGATAAACTGCTGATTGCCGACAGTCATAATAACCGTCTGCTTGAACTGAACATTAAAGATGGCGTTGAAGTGGCGACTGTTGATGGGGAAATACCCTGGCCCAGGCAGGTAGTCGATATTGCCGGTGCACGTTATGTTGTGAGCGCCTTGCTACCTTATATTCCTCGGTTACCGGGGGGCGCTGCGTCGGCTTCTACCTCTGCCGCCACTGATGAAATCGCCGCAGGATACGCACTAGCGGACCCCCATCAGTTGGTGGTCGATCCGATACATGGCTGTATCGTCGTGGACTCAGGAAATGCCCAAATTCTTGTTTTCAAACAACCGACGGATTCCGGAATCATAATAAGTGAAGTCAACAATGTGCCATTTGGAGACCCACACTCCGCAGACTTTACGTATGAGGGGGGAGTGGCTATAGCCGACACTCGAAATAACCGTTTACTATTTTCAGACAAAACGCTGAGGCGTTGGAGCGTCCTCAGAGAAGTGCATACTGCACTGAGGCGATTCACTATCAGGCAGCCGCGGTTCATTACAAAAGAGAGGGACGGCAGATACTTGTTTATTGACACTGGTTCAAGATCGGTATACTGCATTGATGTTACTGGATTTGTTTTCTGGTCCGTCGGGGCGCCTGAAGATTTGTCTGATGCCAGACTCGGGAGTTACTACTTCTGGCAGGACACTCTTTTTCACGATCCGCGATGGGTCATATCACCGAGAGAAGGTCTGTTAATTGTTGCAGATACGGGCAATAGTAGAATTGTGTCTTTATCGCTGCACGCGCACTCAATAAATTAAATCAGCGAGGCCCTGGAAGTGGATAGTTTAACTGTCTTGGAGGCACCTATTTTATTCGCTTCTAAAGCGCAGACACTCGATTATATTTCACGTGTGTTATACGGCGTCCGAGTACTCCCGATGGTGTATTTTACGGTGCGCGAGTGGGCGAGTGAACCCGATCTTGTACTGCAACGTGTGCGCTTGAGTTTTGGCGTAGAACGCTTACTGATCGTCCGGTCAAGTTCCGTATTTGAAGACACATCGTCATCATCGATGGCGGGTTGCTTTCGCAGTATCCTTGATGTTCAGGGAAACGCAGCGCTGCGAGCTGCGATAGAAGAGGTTATTGCCTCGTACGGTCACTATGCTTGCAGTACTAATGAAGTACTGATTCAGCCCATGGCCAATTCAATACGTGTCAGCGGTGTGATTACAACACCGAAGCGCTCAGACAGCCCTCAATACTGGGTGGCAAGTACGTCGACGGTGTCGACGTTTGATGTTACCAGCGGCAGTAATGTAAACGCGAACGCCGTGTTTACACGGGGTTATCGTCCGGACAAATCGCATATCCTAGGCTTGGTTTTTGAGATGGCCGATACCATTTGCACCTTGTTCGCAGAGGCATCACTGGATATCGAGTTTGGCGTTGACTCACATGGGCCGATTTTATTTCAGGTCCGGCCATTGGTCGAGAAGCACACGTGGACGACGGCTGCCAGCAGCGAAGGGCAGAAGGCGTTGGATCAGGCGAGCCTTGATGTAATGCACGCGTCTGCTGTGTACCCTCAGGAAAAAATCGCCTTCGGCGTGATGCCCGACTGGAACCCGGCTGAGATGATAGGGATAAAACCCAGGCCGTTAAGCTTTGATCTGTATTGCCTATTCATGACCGATTCCAGCTGGGCACAAGGGCGTACAAAGTTGGGCTACAGGGACCTCAGCTCGCGTAAATTAATGCATCAGTTCGCGGGCAGCCCCTACATAGATTTGAATGCCAGTTTGCTGTCGTTGCTTCCAGCTTCACTTTCCGACGACACGGCGCGCTCCATCGTTTTAAATTGCTTGAAGACACTTGAGCGAGCGCCTCATTTGCATGACAAGGTCGAGTTTGCATTGGTTCCAAACGTACTCACGCCTTTAATGATCTCTGATCCATGCAACAGTACCTTGGGCGTCGTTGATTGGCAGCACCGGTCCTCTTTGGTAGAGGCCCTACGGTTGATAAATTCTAATATATTTGATGCTGAAAGTGAGGTTGATCGCGCGATATTAGCGGTCAAGGGTTATCAGTCGATGTTGGAGGGGCTGAATGCTGGAGGCATCAATCTGGGCATTGAAGGCGTCGTAACCTTTGTCCAAAAAAATATTTCCTGGCGATTTAGTTTGATCGCACGTGCGGCCTTTGCGGCGACTGCAATTCTACGTGAGCTGGAACGGCTCGGATGCGTCCCCTCTGGTTTTTTTGATCGATTTATCTCACGCATTGAATCTATTTCTCACGCATTGGCTACCGACCATGTGGAAATGGGAGGCGAAAAATTTCTGCTGCGTTACGGTCACGTGCGCCCAGGAACTTACGATATTCGTAACTTCAGCTACAAAGAAGGTTACGAGCGTTATTTTGTCCTAGCCAACCCGCAAAGATCGGCACCACCGTCGGTGACGTCCAACGCTTGCGACAAGCCTGTGGACTCTTCAACATTGCATAACATTTTGCGGAGCATAGGGATTGAATTGCCATGGCCCGATTTTTTGGCCAAGTGTGCGGAAATGATAAAGCAGCGCGAATTCTCAAAATATATTTACAGCGGCTTCGTTTCCCATTCGTTAGATTGGATATTGCAATGGGGCAGGGGGTTTGGGTTAGACAGAGAGCAGATATCCTATCTGCAAGTCTCGGACATTATCGCTGCAGGTGAGCGTGCGTCAATGAGACCCTGGCTGATGGAGCGCATAGCGGCAAACAAGTTGCTGTGGGAGCATAACTCGAGCGTGCGCGCACCCTACTTATTATTTCGGCCTTCTGATTTATATGGGTTTGAGGAGTTTATTTCTCAACCTAGTTTTATTACCAAGGGCGAGGTTAAAGCACCCGCTGTCCAACTTGGCGTTGTCCATGGTACTGAGGTGATAGAGCTGTCTGGGCGGATTGTGCTAATAGAATCAGCCGACCCTGGCTACGACTGGATCTTTGCCCGAGGGATAGCGGGCTTTGTAACCGCTTTTGGTGGGGAGAATTCTCACATGGCAATCCGCGCAAGGGAGTTCGAGCTCCCGGCGGTGATCGGAGTGGGGGAAAGTAAGTATCGATGGCTCACTAGCGCTTCCTTTATACATATAGACTGTAGCGAGTTAAAAGTAGAACCGTGCTAATGAAAATGCTATGTATCACCATGCGCGAGGCATCGCCTGATCCTTTTGGGTATACCTATGACATGCTTGATCTGCAGTGGTATACGTTCTTTCAGCACCTCAATATCCTGTGTGTGCCACTCCCGAATGTATCCCGGGTTGTGGCGAGTTACCTCGACAGTATAAAACCCTCGGCGGTAGTTTTGAGCGGGGGAGGCGATCCTTATTGCCTTTCAGGTATCACCACTGAACGCGACAGGACTGAGAGGGCGGCCGTGAATTGGTGCGCATCTAATAGCGTCCCCGTTATCGGTGTCTGCCGTGGCATGCAAGTACTTTTATCATTGCACGGTGTTCGCTTGGTTCCAGTTGAACAGCATGTCGATTTGGATCACTTGGTGTTTGGAAGTACCAGTCGCAGCGTCAATTCTTACCATCGGTACGGAGCATACGAGGCGGGGGATTTTGAAATTTTGTCGACAAGTTCCGACGGCGTAGTTGAACAGATACAGGACTGTAGTCGCCTGCATTTTGGAATGATGTGGCATCCCGAACGAAATAGTCCTCCACATCCGCAAGACTTGGAACAGTTCGCGGCATGGATTCAACTCGCTGTCGCTGTCAGGCACCAAAGCCAGGGCTGATGTCGAAGACGCTTTGTAGGCTACTGATCTATCGAACTTTTTTCGCCTAGTACGCGTGCGGAAAACCGTGCTTTCAGCTTGCATCAAGACGCCTGGGTCTATATATTCCCAACCCTGCAACACCGCGCTACCGCCCGAATGGCGAAACTGGTAGACGCATGGGACTTAAAATCCCCCGCTCGTAAGGGCGTCCCGGTTCGATTCCGGGTTCGGGCACCATAGATATCAAGGGCTTGCATGATTCTTCATGCGAGCCCTTTTTCGTTTGTGCTCCCCAAAATTAGAAAACTCCACCGCTCGTTTTGTCGGCATGACCTGTTTGCCGATCCCTTTGCGTGTGTAGCCATCCTGACATTCCCCTGATCCTTCGCGACCTTTGCTTTTACTCAGAGCAAAGCGGCAACGCGTTGATTCTTTGCTCGGTTTTTGTAACAGATTGTTTGCGGCAAGCGCAGAAACCTATAAAGTTAACCTTTCGGTCAGCTTTGCACTGTCAATTCAAGCCTTTTGCTTCCGGCGAAAGCGCTCCTGCAAGGATCGAGATCCCCAGTACATAACTAAAAGGGCGGACCCATAACCGCCCAGAGGATGATCCATGTCCAACCGTGATATCTCCCGGCGCTCGTTCCTTCAGGGCGGGCTGGTGGCGGGTGTGAGCGTGACGCTTACACCGCTCAGCAGCCAGGCGCTGGCTGCCTTGATGGAAAACAGTGTGACCGTGCCGTCCGAGCAATGGCTCGGTAACAACGGCAAGGCGCGCTCGCGTAACGACGCCTTGTCCAAGGTCTGCGGGAGCAAGGTCTTTGCCCGCGACATCCGCGCCAAGGACATGCCGGGCTGGCCGCAGCAGCAGGGCCATGCCATGTTGCTGAAAACAACCAAGGCCGATCGCATTTACGCCGGCTACGATTTGTCGTGGCTTGGTGCCGACTTGCAACCTGACCGCATCGTCACTGCCGCCGACCTGGACAAGGACGGTATCGTCTTCCCGGAAGAACACGCGCCGGATCCGCTGCTGCCGGAAGGCAAGGTGCCGATGTTCATCGGGCACCCTGTGGCGATCCTGATCTGGAACGACTTCGAGCGTTTCCGTCAGGCCAAGGCCAAACTCAAATTCAATGACAAAGCCATCCGTTACGGCGCCCAGGTGCCGTACTACGAACGTGATCCGTACGGCAGCTTCCGCTACGTGCGCGTCGGCGGTGCGACCTCGGCGGACGAAGATGAGTTTGCCAGTCTCAAGGATTCGATCCTGTTTCCCATGCTGAAAAACCGTCGCCCAGTGTGGAATTCCCAGCCGGACCTGCACGGCAACCTGACCGAGCGCGGGCTGTTTTACGCCGACCGGATGCAGCAGCAAATCGACGCGCCGCCAGACAACTGGCTGGTGTTCGACGAGCGCTACAAAACCCCGTCGATTGAACCGGCGGCGATGGAGCCGGACAACGGCAATGGCTGGTACGACCCGGCCACCAAGACTTTGCACTTTGTGGTCGCGACCCAGTGCCCGCTGGAAGCCGCCACCGACACCGCGAAGATGATCGCGCCATCGCGCTTCGGCCTGGCGAACCTGAACATGCACCCGGGTTACACCGTCGGTTACGGCTCCAAGGACCACAACATTTTTGTCTACTACGCAGCCCTCGCCGCGTTGTACGGCGCCGGTGTCCCGGTGCGCCTGGCTAACGACCGCTATGAGCAGTTCCAGAGCGGCATCAAGCGTCACCCGTTCGACATCCGCTACCAATTGGCGGTGGACAAAAACGATCACAGTTTCCAGATTTTTCGCGCCGAGATGAACGTCGATGGCGGCGGGCGGATCAACTACAGCCCTTCGGTGGCGGCGGTTGGGGCCACGGCGGCGCAGTCGATCTACTACATGCCGCAGAACGATTTGCAGGTCACGGCCTACCATTCCCGCGCGGTTGAAGCGGGTTCGATGCGCGGTTACGGCACCCTGCAAAGCATGGCCTCGACTGAGATGATGGTCGACGAAATCGCCGGGCGTCTGGGCATCGACGCCATCGACCTGCGCAAGAAAAACGCCATGCTCTCGGGCATGAAAAACACCCAGGGCGCGGTGCCTGCCGGGGCGTTGCGCTTACACGAGATTCTCGACAAAGCGGCTGCCCACGACATTTGGAAAAACCGCGACCAGATCAAAAAGACCCGCGAAGCCGCTGACCCGGATAACTGGTATGGCGTGGGTTTTGCCATCTGCCAAAAAGACTTCGGCACCGGTTCCGAGGCGCCAATGGCCAGCATCGAGTTCACCGCCGAAGGCCACGTGACGTTGCGCCATATCGGCATTGAAATCGGCACCGGCATGTCCACCTCGCAAGCCTTGGTGGTGGCGGATTTCATTGGCATCCCGGCCACGCAAGTGAAGACCGGCGAAACCGAATGGCAAGAGTTGCAACTGATCACGGGCGGCAACCCTTACGTCATGAGCCAGGCCGAACAGGATGGTTTTCTGCGTAACCCGCGTTGGGTCGGCAAATTGGCGTCGGCCTCGTCGGCGACCAACTCGGCGTACTACTTCAGCCACGCCACCCGTGAAGCCTCCCGGGTGCTGTTCAACCACGGCTTGTGGCCGGCAGCGTTGCAGATCTGGGGCCAAGGCCCTTACGGCGGCCAGGCCAACCCGTACGTGGTGCGCCGCGAAGACGCGCATTGGGTTGACGGCAAGCTCACCGCCAACGGCATGCAGCCGCTGAGTTTTGCGCAATTGGCCAAACACGCCCACGAAAAAGGCTTGGTAACCGGCGCCACCGTGCACGGCTTCAACCGTTGGAGCTGGGCCGAGGCCGACTACAGCATCGACGGCGTGCGCGAGCGCCTGCCGCTGGACGGTCTGGCCGTGAAGTACGGCGACGGCGCGCCAAACGCGAAGAAAGCCCAGATGACCAGCAACGGTTTCCACCTGCTGGATCGCCAGAACGTCCACTACCCGGACACCCAGTTGAACAACGCGGCGGTGACTTACTACAGCCCGGTCGCGACGCTGGTGGAATTGAAAGTGAGCAAGGGCTCCGCCGACGTGCAAGTGCTCAGCCATCACTCGTGGGTCGAGTGCGGTCGGGTGCTGGTGGAAGAACTGGTCAAGGGCCAGCTTGAAGGCGGGATCGCCATGGGCATTGGCCATGCGTTGATGGAAGAGATGCCGCTGTACGAAGGCGGGCCGGGGGAGGGCGACTGGAACTTCAACCGTTACCGTCTGCCGATGGCTCGACACGTTGCGGTGTGGAACCAGACGGCTGAAATCCTGCCGCCGCTGTCGCCGAGCGACCCGTCCAAGGGCATTGCCGAAGTGGTGATGATCCCGATTGTCGGCGCCATCGGTAACGCCGTGGCCCACGCCATCGGCAAACGTGTCCGCGACCTGCCAATCACTTCTGCGCGCATCAAGGAGGCCCTCAATGGCTAACCGTCCGTTTCAACTGACCCTCAACGGTCAATCCGTCGGCCCGGTGGACATCCCTGATGACCTGCCGATGATCGACTACCTGCACGAATACAAAAACCTCACCGGCTCGCGGCTCGGCTGCGGCCAGGGCATCTGCCACGCCTGTGTGGTGATCGTCGACAACCCGGACGGCACCAGCGAAGAAGTACGCACCTGCATCACGGGGGCACACTATTTCGAAGGCAAAAAAGTCCGCACCATCGAAGGCCACGCGACTCGCGACGAGCAGGGCAAAGTCACTGAGCTGAACCCGATCCAGCAGCGCTTCGTCGATGAATTCGCCTTCCAGTGCAGCTACTGCGCGCCGGGGTTCGTCAATGCCGCGACTGTGCTGGTGGAGAAACTGCAGCGTCAGCCGATCGTCAAAAGTCAGCTGGAAAAGGTCATCGAGGACAGCCTCGGCCACCACATCTGCCGTTGCACCGGCTACGTGCGTTACTACAACGCGACCCGCAACGTGCTGACCGATCTCGGCCTGGTCAAGGAGGGTTAAGCATGAAGCAACTACTTTCCCGCCTTGCGCTGGCGGTTGGCCTGGCTGCGCCTATGTTGTTGGCGCACGCGGACGATCAAGTCAAACGCGGCGAATACCTCGCGCGTGCCGCCGACTGCATGGCCTGCCACACCGCACCGGGTGGCGCGCCGTTTGCGGGCGGTCTGCCGATTGTCTCGCCGTTCGGCACCATTTATGGCACCAACATCACTCCGAGCAAAGAGCACGGCATTGGCCTGTACACCGATGACGAATTCTTCGCCGCGCTCACCGAAGGCAAACGCCGGGATGGCGCGAATCTGTACCCGGCGATGCCGTACACCTCGTACCACCTGATGCCCCGTGCAGATTCGGACGCGATTCATGCGTACCTGAAAACCGTCGAGCCCATCGAGCGTGCGGCGCCGGTTACCCGCCTGAGCTTTCCGTTCAACGTGCGTCTGGGCCTGATGGGCTGGAACATGCTCTACGGCAAGGATGTGAAACTTGCCCCGACCGAGGGCAAAAGTGAAGCATTCCAGCGTGGCCAATACATGGTCGAGGTGCTCGGCCACTGCGGCGAATGCCACACGCCTCGGGGCTTGCCCGGCGCAATGCAGCAGGATAAACGCCTGACCGGCGGCCTGCTCAATGGCTATCTGGCACCCAGCCTGTTGGCCAATGACCTGGCCGCTCGCGGCTGGAATCATCAGGACCTGAGCACCTTTCTCAAGCACGGCATGAGTGCCCAGGGCACGATGTTCAACGAGATGTTCCCGGTGTTCCACAACAGCACCCAGGGCCTTAGCGATCCGGACCTGGCCGCCATGGCGACCTTTCTGCTGGGCGATCAACCACCGGTGGCCAAGGTGCTGAGCGAGACTTCGCTGGACGCCATGAGCCCAAGCGCCCAGCGCGGCCGCCAGGACTACCTGAACGTGTGCGCCGGTTGCCACGCGCCGAACGGCGAGGGCAAGCCGCACATCGCGGTGGCCATGCGCGGCAACACCACATTGCGCCTGGAAGATCCGCGCAACCTGTTGCGGGTGATCGAGGACGGCATCGGCGAGCAGCAATTCACTGGGTTCGAACGCATGCAACCGATGCCGGGTTTTGCCGACAAGCTCAATCACCAACAACTGACCGACCTGCTCAACTATCTGCGCCAGGGTTGGGGCGGTCAGTCGGGTGAGCTGGCGGTCAGCGACGTGCATAAGCTTAAGGCCGATGCGCCCCCCACCGAGCACAAGGCACACTGACGTGCAGCATCTGTTGCAGGATGCCGATGGGGGCCGGGTGAGTTTGTTTTGGAAACCTGTACAGGTCAGACAAATGGCTGCCCGCTGAAACCCCGTGGCAGACGCTGCAACCCTGGCAGGTCGGTGAGGCGTTGTGTCCAGGCACTGCGCCAGTCAACGGCGGTATGGGCTTTGGCCTGGCGCGCAGAGCGGCGGGCGGCATTGCGCTGGGTGCGGCGCGCTTCTTTGTAGGCGTCGGTATTGCGGCAGGTGCGGCATTTTACTCGGTTCAGCTCGGTGCTGGACGTGAGGTTGGTGCCGTGATGGCCGCAAGCCAAATGCCCGGCGACCTTGAAGTGAGTGACCATGTAAGCGTCTCCTTCTTATGGGGGTACGCGCGGCCATAAAGCAGCGGCGGCGCGTGGGCAGGGCGCGGGCAAACAACCCGAGCCCTCAGGGTTGTGACCTCGCCCGCGGCGCGGCGTTCGGTTTTATTCCACGGCGGGTTCACGCTACCCTGTGGAGCCAACAATCATTAAAAGGAGTGAGTGATGAGCGTCGAAACCTTGCCGCTGGAAGGCAGTTGCCGTTGTAACCGGGTGCGTTTCAGTGTGAGTTTGCCGCCGGTGATCACCATGGCGTGCCATTGCAGCGGCTGCCAGAAGATGACCGCCAGCGCGTTTTCCCTTAGCGCATTGATTCCGGCCGCTGGCTTTACCGTGATTCAAGGTTGCCCGGTGATGGGGGGCTTGCACGGCGTGGACCGCCATTATTGCTGCCCGCACTGCATGAGCTGGTTGTTTACACGCCCCCATGGCATCGATGAGTTCGTCAACGTGCGCGCCACCTTGCTGGATAACGCCCGCGACTACGTGCCGTTCATGGAAACCTGGACCAGCGAAAAACTGCCGTGGGCCGCCACGCCGGCGGTCGAAAGCTTTGCGCAGTTGCCCGAGCCGCAGGACTTCCCGCGCTTGATGCAGGCTTACGCCACGTTCAGTGCCGGCTGAGTTCAATCAATCAGGGCCAGCAGGTCGGTATCACCGACGTCCACGCCCGCCTGGGTCAGCAACGTAGTTGCCTGGCCCCGGTGGTGAGTCTGGTGGTTGAAAAAATGCACCAACAGCGCGAAGAACGGCTTGTGGTGCGCCACGCCGCGCATGTTGTGGTACTGCAAGCGCTGGTCCAGATCGGGCTCGCGCAGGCTGTTGGCCCAGTCGATGATCAACTGGTCCAGCCAGGCGCGGCGGGCCGCCAGTTCGCGCAGATCGGCGAAAGCCAGTTGCCTCAAGTCAGAGGGCATGGCAATCGACGTTAATGGCGCCAACTGGGCAAAGCCTGCCGGGTGCTCGGCAAATCGCTTGAGCCATACCGTATCACCCAGCGTCAGGTGGTTCAGTGTGCCAAGGATCGAGCCGAAGAAAGCCTGTCGATCCGCCGTCAACTCTGCGTCTGTAAGCCGGCCTGCGGCGTCATAGACCTTGCGGTTCATCCACTGGTTGTAGCGGGCCATCAACGTAATGTGCTCAAGACGGTTCACGTGGTTTCTCCTTCAACGTGGTGAGCCCATCATAAGGCGTGCCCGCCCGGCGGTCTTGGTGTTCCTGCGGTAGCGGGCTATGGTTGTTGAACGCTAATACTACGCTGCGGGAGAGTGACACCATGAATACCAGCAATTTACTTGAACAGCTGCTGCGCGCCAGCCAGCAAGGCGGCTCAGGCGGTGTGCAGGGCGGTGGGCTGGGTGGCCTGGGTGGTTTGCTGGGAGGTTTGTTGAACAGCTCCGGCAGCGGCAGCAACGCTGCGGCAGGTGGTGGGCTGGGTGGTTTGTTAGGTGGTCTGGGCGGATTGTTGGGCGGTGCGCCCGCCAGCGGCACTTCCCAAACACGCTCCGGCGGGATGAACTATGCGGCATTGGCCTCCTTGGGGATGGCGGCTTTCCAGGCGTACCAGGCCTGGCAACGCCAGCAGGCCAGCGCACCGCAGCAAGCCATCCAGACGGTTGACCAGCTTGACGGGCAGGAAGCTGAGGCCCATAGCCATGCGGTGTTACGCGCTCTGATTGCGGCAGCCAAAGCCGATGGCAGGATTGATGAAAACGAGCAGCAAATGATCTCAACCGAGATAGGCCGCCATACCGATGAGCCGCAGTTGAAGCAATGGCTCGACGACGAAGTCGCCAAACCGCTGAATGCCGCCGATTTCGCCGAATATGCCGCTGATCCAGGGTTGGCGACCGAGGTCTACCTGGCCAGCTTGATGATGGTCAATGACCAGGCGCCAAAAGAACGCAGCTACCTGGACGATCTGGCGGCGCAGTTGCAACTCGCACCAGAGTTGCAACTGCACCTGGAGCAGCAAGTTAAAAAAGCTTAAAACCGCACAGTTGCGCCGGTGGTCAGCCATTGGTTGTGATCACCGGTAAGGCTCTGCCCAACCACCACATCCACATCCACCAGCTTGCCCACATGGAAGCGCGGCCCAGCCTGCCACGCCTGGTCACCGCCTTCCTGGCCATAGCGTTCACCGATCAGCGTGAGCGCGTCTGCCAACTGGTACTCAAAACCGGTGCCCCAAGTGAGCCGGTGGTTTTGCTCGCCGCCGTTGTAGGCATGGGTCCAGCCGCCATTGAGGCTCAGGCGCAATGCCTGCACCGGTTGCCAGGTCAACGGCACATTAAAGTCCGCGCCGTCGAATGCATGCTGGCGGTCCAGGGCAAAGTGGCTGGTGGCAGACACCGCGATTTGCAGCCCCAATGCTTCTTGCGACCACACTTGGGCTTTTACCTGCGGGCTGATCTGCGTCTCGGCTTCACCTGCATTGCTGGCGCGCGACAGTGCTGCGCTCCATTCCACGGCAGGTAGCGCGCTGAAGGTACACGCCGGGTTAAGCGTCTGGTTATGAATATTGCCTTGATGCCGGTTGGCGGTGTACCAGGCGTCGACGCTGCACTCGCCCGGATCGTTGATCCCGCCGTCGTCGACCACATAGGAACCGCCGGCCGCCTGGGCTTTGGAAAACAGTGCGATGAGTAAGATAAGGCCCAGTGTAGTACCGATAAAGATCAGGTTACGTTGCAGCGCACGGCGTTTGGCCGGTGGCAGCAGCAACAGGGTATGGCGAGCGCCCCGGTAGTGACGTTCGCGGTATTTGGCAAACCCGTCCGGACGCTGTGGGCTGTGTTTTTTGTGCATGATGCACCTCGCTTGAATTCAGCTTTCTACGGTCAGCACCGAAATGCCGCTGGCTTTGGCCTGGCAGACCAGCTCCGAGGTGTCGTCACCACCCGGCAGGGCGATAATCACGTCGGGGCGGCTGTCGGCGAGCATGAAATGGTTGCGCTGGCGTTCGGCCTGCTTGCCGTGGCGTTGCCAGTTGGGCGGGTAGCGCACCACGTCGATGCGCATTTCCCGCGCCCATTCCTCGATGTCGCTGCCGAGGAACTGGTTGCCGCCGTGTATCAAAACCTGCACGGGGCGCAGGCGGTGGTAGGCGTCCAGCACTTGGCGGGACTTTTTGGTGTCAGCGTAATGACGACCTGCACAGATAAGCACGCGCATAGTCAGGGTCCTTGTGATGCACGGTGGCGGCCGGGCGACCGCCACCGTTTAAACGGCGGGGGTGATCAGTACCACTGCTTGAAGCGGCGGATGTAGATCGTTTTCATCAGTTGTGCCACGCAGCAGTAGGCGAGCAGGGTGCCGACCAGCCATGGGAAGTACGCCAGCGGCAACGGTTCCAGGCCGACCAGGCTGCCCAGCGGCGAGAACGGTACGTAGATCCCCAGCCCGATGACGATGGCGGTCATCATCAACACCGGCCAGGCGGCCGTGCTCTGGAAGAACGGGATCTTGCGGGTGCGCAACATGTGCACCACCAGGGTTTGCGAGAGCAGGCCCTCGATAAACCAGCCGGACTGGAACAGTGTCTGCATTTCCACACTGTTGGCGCTGAACACGTACCACATCAGCGCAAAGGTGGTGATGTCGAAGATCGACGAGGTCGGCCCGATCCAGATCATGAAGCGGCCGATGTTCTTCGCATCCCACTTGCGCGGTTTGGCCAGGTATTCCTTGTCCATCTTGTCCCACGGCAAAGCCAGCTGGGAGATGTCGTACATCAGGTTTTGCAGCAGCAGGTGAATCGCCAGCATCGGCATGAACGGGATGAACGCACTGGCCACCAGCACCGAGAACACGTTGCCGAAGTTGGAGCTGGCGGTCATGTTCAGGTACTTCATGATGTTGCCGAAGGTTTCGCGGCCCTTGAGCACGCCTTCTTCCAGCACCATCAGGCTCTTTTCCAGCAGGATGATATCGGCCGATTCCTTGGCGATATCGGTGCCGCTGTCTACCGAGATACCCACGTCGGCATCACGCAGCGCCGGGGCGTCGTTGATGCCGTCGCCGAGGAAGCCCACGGTGTGGCCGTTGGCTTGCAGGGCCTTGAGTACGCGGGATTTCTGCAGCGGCGTGAGCTTGGCGAACACTGTGCGCTCTTCCACACGGCGCAGCAGCGTGGCGTCGTCCATCGCTTCGATTTCCACGCCCAGCAGCGGCTGGCCGGGTTCGAGGCCGACTTGGCGGCAGATCTTGCTGGTGACCACTGCGTTGTCGCCGGTCAACACTTTTACCGCTACGCCGATCTGTTGCAGCGCGGCAATCGCCGGGCCTGCGGTTTCCTTGGGTGGATCAAGGAAGGTCAGGAAGCCCTGGATCACCAGGTTGCGCTCATCGGCGGTGGTGTACTGCTGGCGCGCCATGGATTTAGGGATATTGCGCGTCGCCACCACGAGGACGCGGAAGCCGTCCTCGTTATAGTCGTTGGCCAATGCCAACAGTTTTTCGCGGCGTTGATCATCCAGCGGCACGGCGGTGCCACCTTCGAGCATGTGCGTGGAGATGCTCAACATCTCTTCCACGGCGCCCTTGCACACCAGCAATTGGTCGCCGGCCGTGTCGCGCACCACAATCGACAGGCGCCGGCGCACAAAATCAAATGGCAGTTCATCGACCTTGCTGTAGGCCAGCGGCAACTGGAACTTGGGGTTCTGCTCCGAGAACTGCACCACGGCCTGGTCCATCAGGTTTTTCATGCCGCTCTGGTGGAAGCTGTTGAGCCAGGCCAGGGACAGCACTGCGTCATCACGCTGGCCGAAGGCGTTGACGTGATGCTCCAGGATGATCTTGTCCTGGGTCAGGGTGCCGGTCTTATCGGTGCACAGCACGTCCATCGAACCGAAGTTCTGGATCGCATTGAGGCGCTTGACCACCACTTTGCGCTTGGCCATGGCCGTGGCGCCCTTGGCCAGGTTGGCGCTGACGATCATCGGCAGCATTTCCGGGGTCAGGCCCACGGCAACCGCCAGGGCGAACAGGAACGCATCGCCCCAGTCACCTTTGGAGAAGCCGTTGAGGAAGAACACGATCGGCACCATCACCAGCATGAAACGGATCAACAGCCAGCTGACGCTGTTCACGCCACGGTCGAAGGCGGTTTGCACGCGGGAGCCGACAATCGCCTTGGCCAGGGAACCGAAGTAAGTGCGCGGCCCGGTGGCAACCACCACGGCCCTGGCGCGGCCGCTGACCACGTTGGTGCCCATAAAGCAGATGTTCGGCAGGTCCAGCAGGTTGCCTTGGTCGGCCGCCAGTGTAGAGGCGGATTTTTGCGTGACATCGCCGAGGGTGTCGTACTTCTCCACCGGCAAGGCTTCGCCGGTCAGCACGGCCTGGCTGATAAACAGGTCGCGGGACTCGATCAGGCGGATATCGGCCGGGATCATGTCGCCGGCAGACAGCTGCACGATGTCACCGGCGACCAGGTCGCGCATCGGCACTTCGCGCAGGATCGGCTGGCTGCCGACTTGCTCGCGGCGCAGCACCGTTGCGGTGGTGCGCACCATGGCTTTGAGGGCTTCGGCGGATTTGGCTGAGCGGTGCTCCTGCCAGAAACGCAGCAGGCTGCTGAGCAGGACCATGGTCATGATGATGATGACCTTGGTCAAATCCACTTCTTCACCGGCCTGCAATGGCAACCAGTAGTCAGTGACAAAGCTGATCCCGGCGAGGGTCAACAGTACGTAGATGAACGGGTTGTTCAGTGCCTGCAGGAACTGGATGATGGCGTGAGGTGGCTTGTCGTGGGCCACTTCGTTGTAGCCTTCGCGTTGCAGACGTGCCGAGGCGTCCAGTTCGGTCAGGCCGTCCTGGGTGGCACGTACATTGGCGAGGGTGGCCGACAGGCCGTTCTGGGCTTCACGGGCGGCACGCATCGACAGTTTGGTGTCGGGTGCGGTGCCATTTTTCTTGTGCAGAGGCGTGTTTTTTACGGCGCTCATTGTCTGTACTCCTGTCGCCAATTCTCGACAAAACATACCCGGTACTTACCTGAATACAGGCGAGCGAAAGCATGCCGAGCCGCGGACTTCGCGATCGGTTTAAATAGGCTGTTCACATAACTTCTACAGTGCCCGCTTAGTGCGCGTTAGTTAACTGGCGCGCAGCGGGCTACTACTGGATATGTTCATAACGAACTCCAGAATAATCATCAGGAAGTTGCTGTTTCCAGCTGGTTTAAGCGGCGCGGTTGCTCAGGTAAAACTCGAGCAACAGGCTGGCTTGAGCCAGGGTGGAAACCTGGGGTCTCTGCGGGTCTTGAGGGTCGGCGTGGTCCCAGTGCTGCAGCAATTGGCCGCTGGCAGGGCAGATACGCCAATGCGCCAGCGGGGGAGCTGGGCGCAGCTGATCTTTACTGGCTAGGGGAGAGGGTGCAGCAAAGGTTGAGCGCGCAGGTGAAAAGCCTACAGGCTCGCGGCACAGCTTGGCGCGCAGGGCTGCGGCCAGCGTGCGAATGTCAGGCAAAACAATCAGTTGAAAGGTCATAACACACCTCGGGACCGGACGGGCGACCGGTGAGGCAGTTACGGTGGAGCATCAAGCTCTAGCGCAGCTTACCGGACCAGGAAGGCGAGTCCTGTCATATTCTGGGTTTGGCGCCCGATGCCCGCCAATGCGGTGCTCGGACAGCGACTAGATACTGTGTCCATTGGCTTCTTTTGTGAGGTTTAAAAAAGGCCCCAGTTGTGGGCAGGGGCAATCTACTCAGCTGAATACAAAATGTCAACGCATGATTAATTAAATTACCCCGCGTTCAGAGTTTATTCAGATAAAGACCTCGGCAAGTTGCGCGATATATAACTTCATATCCCTTGGGCCGCCAGAACTGCCAGATATAACAACACTACACCGCAGGTGCCATAACTGATGCGTTGGCATACCGGTGATGCATTCTTTCGCAGCAGATTGACCAGTGCGGCAATCAGAAAGCATGACAGTACCGACGCGAGCATGAACCCTGCAAAAAACATAAAGGTTTGGCCATGGCTCGGCGTCGCGCCGACGATGCCGGACAAGGCACTGCCCAGCGCGCCCCAATAGACAATGTTCTTTGGGTTGGCGAGAGAAATCGCGGCCCCTACCGCCAGCGCATTCTGACGGGAGCTGGCCGGTGCATTATACGCTTCGGGCAAGTGCCAGGCATCGATCAGGCTGCGCACCCCCAGCCAAGCCAGGTACAGCGCACACACGACCGTCAGCGGAATGCGTACGGCGTCATGTTGCATCAGCAACGCGATGCCGGTAAGGCCGATCACCGCCCATACAGCGTCGCCTACCAGAGAACCGATTTGCACCAGCAGGGCCGGGGTAAAACCATGAAGCAAGCCACGGCGCAACGTCTCTGCCAGCACCGCGCCGGGTGAGAGGCAAAACACAAAACCGAATACCAGTGCATAAAAGAAAATCGCCAGCATGCCCGCGTCCTTTCGAGAAAGTGCGTGAGCATACGCCGAAGGGCTCGATCAAATCGACTGTTGGTTGACGCGCTGTGACAGTTCATCCGCGCTTTCCTTGCGCTCCGAGTAGCGGTCGACCAAGTCCGGGCGGTCGCGCAGCAACACGGTGAACTTCACCAGTTCTTCCATCACATCGACCACGCGATCGTAGAGCGCCGAAGGCTTCATGCGGTCCTGGTCATCAAACTCCATAAATGCCTTGGGTACCGAGGACTGGTTGGGGATGGTGAACATACGCATCCAGCGTCCGAGTACGCGCAGTTGGTTAACGGTATTGAAAGATTGCGAACCGCCCGACACCTGCATCACGGCCAAGGTCTTGCCCTGGGTGGGGCGGACGGCGCCGAGGGCCAGCGGCACCCAATCGAGTTGCGCCTTGAACACCGCCGACATCGAGCCGTGACGTTCAGGCGAGCACCACACCTGGCCTTCGGACCATTGCATCAACTCCAGCAGTTCGCGGACCTTGGGGTGATCGCTGGGCGCATCGTCAGGCAGCGGCAAACCGGACGGGTTGAAAATGCGTGTGTCGGCACCGAAGTGGCGCAGCAGGCGTGCAGCTTCTTCCACCAGCAATCGGCTGAATGAGCGCGCACGCGTGGAGCCGTAAAGCAGCAGGATGCGCGGCGGGTGGCCTGGGCCGGCAGGCAGCGGGCCTGCAAGGGCGCTGTTGAGGTTTGGCAGCGTGGTCATTGCGGTCTCCGACTACAGTTCTGCGATGCGTGCGAGTTCAGCTTTCAACTCGGCAGCGCTGAGTTGGGCGTAGGGCAAGGCCAGGAACGCCTTGCAACGCCTTTCGATGGTGCTGAGCGTGGCCTTGAACGCGGCGTCCACACGGGCCTCATCACCCTGAACATCCGACGGGTCTTCCAACCCCCAATGCGCCTTCACCGCCGGCCCGAAATACACCGGGCAAGCTTCGCCTGCGGCCTTGTCGCACACCGTAATCACCACATCCGGCGGGCTGCCCTCAAAGGCGTCATTGCCCTTGCTGTACAAACCTGCGGTGCTGATGCCCGCTGCCTGCAACGTGCTGAGGCTGCGCGGCAGCACCTGGCCCTTGGGGAAGCTGCCGGAGCTGATCGCCTCGAAACCTGGCGGCGCCAGGTGATTGAACATCGCCTCGGACAAGATGCTGCGGCAGCTGTTGGCGGTACACATAAACAGGACTTTCATAGCGGTATCTCCTTCAGAGACTCAGGCGCAAGGCGAGGGCGGCGAGGGTGATCAACAGCACCGGCAAGGTCAGCACAATGCCGACCTTGAAGTAGTAACCCCACGTGATGGTGATGCCTTTGCGCGCCAGGATATGCAGCCACAGCAAGGTGGCCAGGCTGCCGATCGGGGTAATTTTGGGCCCCAGATCGCTGCCGATCACGTTGGCGTAGATCATCGCGTCCTTGACCACGCCCGCGGCGTGGCTGGACTCGATCGACAGAGCGCCGATCAATACCGTCGGCAGGTTGTTCATCGCCGATGACAACAGCGCTGTCAGCACCCCGGTGCCCATGGCCGCGCCCCACACGCCGTAGGTGGCAAAGGTGTCGAGCCAGGTGGCGAGGTAGGTGGTGAGGCCGGCGTTACGCAGGCCATAGACCACCAGATACATGCCCAGGGAAAACACCACGATCTGCCACGGCGCTTCTTTCAACACTTTGCGTGTGGAGATCTTGTGGCCCTTGGCGGCGATCACCAGCAGCAACACGGCGCATACGGCGGAAATCGCACTGATGGGGATGCCCAAAGGCTCTAACGCGAAACAGCCCACCAGCAAGATGCCCAACACCCACCAGCCGGCGCGAAAGGTCGCACGATCATGGATGGCGCTGGCGGGGTCTTCGAGGTCGGCCGGGTCGTAGGCCTGGGGAATATCGCGGCGAAAGAACCACAGCAGTACCGCAAGGGTGGCGGCGACACTGACGAAGTTCACCGGCACCATCACCGCCGCATATTCGTTGAAACCGATCTTGAAGTAATCCGCCGAGACGATATTCACCAGGTTCGACACCACCAGCGGCAGGCTCGCGGTATCCGCGATAAACCCCGCGCCCATGACAAACGCCAGGGTCGCCGCCGGGGAAAAGCGCAAGGCCAGCAGCATCGACATGACGATGGGCGTGAGGATCAACGCCGCGCCGTCGTTGGCAAACAGCGCCGAGACCAGCGCACCGAGCAACACCATATAGGCAAACAGCCGCCGGCCACGCCCGCGCCCCCAGCGCGCCACGTGCAGGGCGGTCCAGGCAAAGAAGCCGGCTTCGTCGAGCAACAGGCTGATGATGATCAGCGCAACAAAGGTGCCGGTGGCGTTCCAGATGATGTGCCACACCACCGGGATATCCGCCAGGCTGATTACCCCGCAGGCCAGGGCCAGAATGGCGCCCATGCTCGCACTCCAGCCGACCCCGAGGCCCTTGGGCTGCCAGATGACCAGAACGATGGTGAAGATAAAAATGCCAATTGCGACAAGCATGGAATTAACGCTCCGATGGCTCAGCAGCAGGTGCTGGCCCGTTGTGGTCGGTCGCCCATGGCATCAAGACGCTGCGCGTCGTGGTGCAACCAGGGTTGGTTGGCTTGCAAGGTGGTGTCCAGCACTTGAGTGACCCAGGCGGGCAGTGCCGGGTTGATGCGGTAGTAGATCCATTGGCCCTGACGACGATCCAGCAGCAACCCGCAGCTGCGCAGTTGCGCCAGGTGACGGGAGATCTTTGGCTGGCTGTCGTCCAGAGCATGGATCAGTTCGCACACGCAAAGTTCGCCTTCGCGCAGGATCAATAACGTCAGGCGCGCGCGGGTGGCGTCGGCCAGGCATTTGAACAGGGTGGGCGGGGAGAAGAAGTCCGACATGATCAGGGGTCTTTTGCATATATGTGTATTCGAATATACGGATATTCGAATATGTAGGTCAATTCCTGAATTCGATTGATGTGGATCAAATCCTGCGCAATGCACCACAAGTGACTGAAATTAAAATGAAACACGAATGTCCTAAAGTGCCTGCCCATTGCTGATGAAGGATGAACCCGCGTGCCCCGTGCCACTCGCAACCTGCGCAAGACCCTCGATTCCGTCGCGGACAATAACGAAACCGCGGCGTTTGACCTGATGCGCGCCGTCGAAAAACTCGGCGATGAAGTGCTGCGCCAACGTCTGCTCAATACCATTCACCGACTCAATCAGGACGCCCATGAACTGCGTGAGGCGCGCGACTCGGTGGAGCAGGTGTCGGTCAAGCTCGCCTGAGTGCGCAAGATCGTTCAAGACAACCGGCTTTAAACGCTGGCATGCTTGTCGACTGTCTGTCGATGAGCCGTCTCCATGCCCACTGCCTTAGCGCATTACGCCTTCGCCCGCGGCGCCATCGCCGTCATTCCGTTATCCCTGGCCTGTGCGCCGTGGGGGCTGCTCGCCGGCTCCATGGCCATTGACGCGCAATTTACCCCGCTGCAGGCCCAGGGGTTGTCCGCCATCGTGTTTGCAGGTGCTGCGCAGTTGGTGGCCATCGGTATGGTCAAGAGCGGCGCCAGCCTGATCTCGATCGTGCTGACCACGCTGCTGCTGACTTCCCAGCATTTGCTGTATGGCATGCACATGCGCCCGACACTCTCGTCACTCAACGCCCGCTGGCGTATGAGCCTGGGCTTTCTGCTCACTGATGAGTTCTTCGCGCTGGTCAACCACTATGACCGCGAGACGTTCAATCGTTGGTACGCGTTGGGGGTGGGGCTGACGTTTTACATCGCCTGGAATCTCTTTACCCTGGCCGGCATTGTGCTCGGCAAAAGTATTCCCGGGCTTGATCAGTTGGGGCTGGAGTTTTCGATTGCCGCCACCTTCATTGCGTTGATTACGCCGGTGGTGCGTGATGTGCCGACGGTGGTGTGTGTGGCGGTGTCGTTGCTGTTTTCGGTGTGGCTGAGCTTTTTGCACTGGGAATCTGCGGTGGTGGTGTCCGGGGTGTTGGGCATGACGGCGGGGTTTGCCTGCAAGCGGCTGGGGGTAGGGCAGAAGTGATCTACATCATGATTGTGGCCATGGGCCTGGTAGTTTTCCTTAACCGTTACCTGTTTATCGAGCCGCGTTTGCCGGTGCGCCTTAACCGGGGGGCGCGGGAGTTTCTGGGGTTTGCAGTGCCGGGGATGCTGACGGCGATTTGCGGGCCGATCATTTTTCTTGCCGACCATAAGTTGAATCTGAGCCTGGGTAATCCTTACTTGTTGGCGGGTGTCTGTGCGGTGGCGTTGATGTTCTGGACCCGTAGCGTGTTGATTACGGTGCTGTTGAGCATGGGGTTGTTCTATTTGTTTCGCTGGTGGGTTTTGAGGGGCTGATAGGGGGGGCATATCCGTTGCTGCGGTAACGGCGGCCTAAGCCAGATCAAGTACAAGGTAAAAGCCTGTCTACCTGGTGTAACTCGGTCTAAATGTGGGAGCGGGCTTGCTCGCGAAGGCGGTGGGTCAGTCAATTCATCTGTCACTGACCCACCGCATTCGCG
>NZ_CBFHAZ010000039.1:0-50682 GCF_965653655.1 Pseudomonas onubensis
AAGGATTGAGCCTCGCGCCATAAAACGAAGGCCCAAGCCTTACCCGATGCTGATGCAGACGCGCTCGGCGGCAAGGGCCGAGGTCAGGAGAAATGGACACCCGAAGAAGGTTAAGTAAGTGCCATTCAAATCTGCCCCCTTTTCGCCTATAACCGCTTGATGTGTAAGCCTAGGAGTCGTCTTGAAAATACTTTTGTTGACCCTTTTTTCAGCTCTATTGCTGAGTGGCTGCGGCTCTGCGCGCTATGAGAAGCCTATCCCCTACGACCAGGCCACCACCGCACGCATCCGTCTATATGGGAATAACGGTTTGCCTGTCGCCATCAACCCGGGACAAGACTGCGCGTCGAGTAAAGAACCTCTTTTTGCCTACGGTTACACTGTTGCGGATAAGGTCAATTCCACCTTGGGGCAACACACCAAGCGAAGTGTCGGAATGCCCGCTTCCTGGAGGAGCGAGCACCTGAGCTATGGCGAGTCTTATGCCGAGTTTGTGATCCCTGCGGGGGTGCCGTCGGTGGTTGTGTTGAAGATGGTTGCCGCCGAGGCGTCTTGTGTGCCCGATGCCCGTGTATTTGTTCCTGAGGCGGGTAAAGATTATGAGGCGTACCTACAGAGGCAAGACTGGCAGTGCGGTGGCGTGATTCGACTGCTCTCTGGTCTGGAGACGCCGGGTGCTATCGCACACGTTCCGTCGAATAGTTGCGGGAGAAAATAAAGGTAACTGGCGGGCTGGGCCGGCAGCTGTTCATGCTTTTCGTTCAGCGCCAAGGCTGCATAGGCGACAGGCCACTTTTACTGCCCAAGCGTGGCCCGCACCTATTCACTGCCTCACCATTAACAGGGAAACTCGTCAGCCGCCCTGTCGTGGTCAGTTGACGCTGTTAAGCCTGCGAATAATGACATCCAGCAAATCACACCCATCGCGCAGCGGTATAGCCAGTAGTTGCGCGAAGTCTTGAAGCACCACAGCATCGCTGTTGAGTTGTTCGCGGAAGGCCAGGTTTTCCAGCAGTTGGGTGACGGCGCGAATCCGGTACGCGGCGGCGTCGTGGAGTACGTCGAGGGGTGCGCTGGTGTCGATAAGCAGAGCGGGGACGGTGCAGTCGTGGCCCGTTAGGGGCATGTATTGGTTCATTTTCAGTACTCTGTTGGTGGATTAAGCCACCACGCATTCGTCGCCAAACGAATGGGTGGCAGCTGTACGCAGGTTGGCGAACCGGAACAGAGTAACCGGCAGACCCAAGGGTCTCCCGCGCACAGCCGCCATAACATGCACAGCTTTGCGGGTGCAAAAACACCTGCATAGAAGCGGGTTGCTTTTGCACTCTGTTGTCAGGTCGCCAAACCTGATCGCCATATGGGCGACGGGCCGGACTATAAGCCCCCCACCCAAACCCACGCAAGGCACCAACGCCCTGACTCAACCCCCTTTCGCCTATCCCCAACCCCACCATCCTCAACGCATTCCGCCGTCCGGTCACGGATATCAGGCAAACCCTCGGTAGTTTGAGGAAGTTTCCTACCGCAAAAGGAACCATTTCCCTCAAACCCGGGTCTTTACCCCGCCCACCCGCAACCGGTCGGGCTGCATGGACTGCAGCGTTTTTAAAACGACATTAAGGATTAATGTGAACTTCGCCTCCCCAATCCCTTTTCTGCCACCACCGGCTGCGGTGCGATTGCTCGCGCCTGGGGTTCAGCAGGGCGCCTTGGGGGAATGCATTCGGATCATCTGATCCCTCGCTCAGCACACCTACAGCCGCCGGGCGTATTGGCGGCTTTGACTGTAGTTCATGGAGTTTGAAATGAAGCGCAAGCCGTTCCAGAAAACCCTGCTGGCCCTGATGGTCAGCGCAGGCGCCGCGCATGTTGCTGCGGTGGAATTCGACGTGAGCAGCGGCCAGAACAAGTGGAAAGGTCAGGTGTTCAACGAGCCTGTCACTTTGGTCGGGTCGCGCAATGTGGTGGCCACCCAGCGTTATGTCGATGGGGCGAGTGTTGCCGAGACCGATATTCAGGGCTCGCTGATCAACCGCGCCGACTACACCATCGATGGCAGTGGTCTCAACATCCGCGGGTTCGTGGTAGATGGCGCACTGGACTCTGATCTGCGGGCCCGTGGCGGCACGATCACCGGTGATGTGATCCAGGCCGGTACGATCAGGCTCACCAACCAGACCTGGGCCGAAGGTTTTGAGGTGGGCGCCGCGAACATCGGCGGCAGCGTGATCAACTCCGGAACTATCATCACCGTTGACGTACCGGGTTCCGGCCCCGAGAGCGACGGCGAGGGGATCTACCTCAATGGCACCACCGTAGGCGGCGATGTCGTCAACTCTGGCCTGGTGGACGTGACGTCCTACTACGGCTACGGCCTGATCCTGGATACCCATAACAACATGCCGGTGACCGTCGGCGGCAAAATCCTCAATTCCGGCACCATCCGCGTCACGGGTGAAGAGGCGTTGGGCATTGAAGTTGAAACCGACACCAGTGACCTGCGTATAGAAAACAGCGGTGTGGTGACGGTCAACGGTGGCTTGGCCAGGGCCGTACAGTTCAACTCCGGTACCTTCGATTACTTGCTCAATACCGGCACGATTGAAGCCAACGGCGCCAATGCGGTGGCTGTCCATCTGACTGGGGCGACCTTTACCCAGAACCCGCAGTCGGGCGCGCGCGGCGTTATCAACCGTGGCCTGATCAGTGCCGACAGCACCGCGATCCTGGTCGATGCCCGTGACCAGACTTCGCCGTTCGAGATCAACCAGCAAGCAGGCGAGATCCGCAGCAAATCCGGCACGGCCATCGACGCCGCCAACCTTGCCACGTTGAACTGGACGGGCGGCAAAATCACTGGCGACCTGCTCAACCTGAGCGCGGTGAATGTCGCTGGCCAAGCTGATTTTGTAGGCCAGCGCATCATCGCGCCGGTCTCGATCAATTCCGGCTCGCTTAACCTGGCCGCGCCCGGTACCACGATCAGCGGCAACCTTAACGTCGCCAGCGGTGCGGGCATTGATATGCACCTGGCCGACAGCGTGGTGCCGACCACGCCGTATCTGTCGGTCAACGGTACGGCTAATTTCGCCCAGGCGTCGAAGCTCACGGTGAGTGCGCAGCCAGGCGACTTTGCGCGCACCAATAACGGCACTCAATACACCCTGTTGCAGGCCACCAGTGTGCAGAACAACGGCCTGTCGGTTGCCAGTTCGTCATCGCTGCTCAACGTGCTGAGCTACTCGGCGGATGCGCAAACGGTCAAGGCTGTCGTCGCAGTTAAAGACAACCAGCAAGTGCAGCAGGAACTTGCCGGTGCAGGTGCCAGCGCCGCAGCGGCCACGGCGGTGAATACGTTCAAGAACGATGTGCTCGGCGGGCTCAACCAGAACGACCCAGTGTTCCAGTCCCTCGCCAACGCCGGGACTGCGCAACAGCTTGCTCAAGTGAGCGAGCAGCTCAAGCCGGATGTGAACCGTGGCGCGCTGGATGTGGCGTTGTCGGGGCAGACTGTTATCAATGGCGCGATCTTCAACCGCCTCACTGATCAGCGCGAAGGCCATCAAACCGGCGGCGTGTGGGTGCAGGGTTTGAGCAGCAACATGGACCAGGATGGGCGCGGCGGTAACAACGGTTACTCGGCCAACAGCAGCGGCATGGCCGTGGGTGTGGACGGGCGTTTGAACGACACCACCACCTTGGGTGTGGCTTACAGCTACCTCAATTCCAACATCCATTCGGACCTGGGCAACAAGACCGATGTGGAGGGCCACGCGCTGTCGCTGTATGGCAACTGGGCGCTGCAAAACTGGTTTGTCGATGGCAGCCTCAGCTACGGCCATAACGACAACGACAGCAAGCGCCATGTGGCCGGCACCACGGCCAAGGGCAGTTATGACAGCAATGTGCTGTCGGCCAGTGTGATCGGCGGCTACAGCTTCAAGCCATCGCAGGCGGTGGTGATCGAACCACGCGTGGCGGCGCGTTATGCCAACGTGCGCATGGACGGCTACGACGAGAAGGGTTCTTCGGCGGCGCTGAGCACGCGTTCGCAGCGTTATGAAGTGGGTGAGTTGGGTGCCGGTGTGCGTTTGGCCAGCAACTTGCCGATGGGCGCAGGCAGCCTGCAACCGGAAGCCACCTTGATGGCGTATCACGACCTGATGGGTGATCGCGTCGCGCAAACCTCCAGCTTTGTGGCGGGTGGTGCGGCGTTCACCACCACCGGCGCGTCGGTGGCGCGTGACAGCTACGAGGCGAGTGTGGGCGTGAACTACCAGGTGTCGGACTTCACCGTGGGCGCCAGCTACACCCGCCAAGCGCGCAGTGGCTTCGACGCCGATGGCGTGATGCTCAAAGCGCGTTACGCGTTCTAAACCCCAGCGCTGATCGTTCCCACGCTCCGCGTGGGAATGCCGCCCTGGACGCTCTGCGTCTGCTTTTGAGGCCGTGACGCAGAGCGTCACCGGATGCATTCCCACGCGGAGCGTGGGAACGATCGGTAAAGCGCGTTACGCGTTCTAAGCCCCAGCGCTGATCGTTCCCACGCTCTGCGTGGGAACGCCGCCCTGGACGCTCTGCGTCTGCTTTTAGGGCCGTGACGCAGAGCGTCACCGGATGCATTCCCACGCGGAGCGTGGGAACGATCAGCTTCCTGATGTCAGAATAATTTGCGCTGCACGGCCTCATCCAGCGTACTGCGGGTCAGTGCTTCAACCACTTCTCCGGTATTGGCCTGGAACGGGATGCCTACGATCAGCACCAGGTGCATCCACGTGCGCACCGATTCGCTTTTCTTGACCCGGCCCAACTCTTTGCCGTCCTTATCTTTGAACACGGTTTCCAGGGTGAAGGTGTTCTTCGCCGTGGACGGGATGATGAAGAACGTGGCGCCGGTGATGATCGCCGAGGCCATGCTGAACTGTTCGTTGTTGTACAGCGTGGCGTCGGCGTAGATGTCCGAGTCAACCTTGTCGGTGCTCACCCGCGCAAAGCGGTTGGATTGGCGGAAAGCGTCGGTCACGGCCTTGTCCCACTGGGCCGCGGGTGCGCCAGCAACCGTATTGCCGGGGCCGCCGTTGACTTGTCGCAGTGCCGTGGTGCGCACGTAGGCAGTAGGCTTTTGCGCGGGTGTGGCGGCGGTCGGCGGCCAGGTTTGCACGGCGGGCAATTCGTGTTGCGAGTAGGACACGCAGCCGGTCAACAAGACGGCGGCGAGGACCAGGCTGTGTTTGATCAACCCTTTCATGTGTTGCTCCCTGAAATTACGGTTTGGCCAGTTTGGCGGTGGCAGTGTCGAGCAGTTGCGCGACCAGTTCGTTCAACTGTTTGGCGCCCATAGTCGGGGCCCAGTATTCGCGGCCGTAGAGGCCCACGTTGCGTTCAAACTTGACCTCTTGCTTGGCGCTCGCCAGTTCCTTGCCGTCACGGTCGACAATCACCAGGTCGCCGGCCACGTCGAAGGTGTCGACGAAAATCGGGCCGTTGACCCAGATCCAGATCGTCAGCGTCAGGAGGGCACCAGGCACGTAGGCGGGGTGAACGCCGCGGTGGCCCTTGAGGGAGGTCATGTTGAATTTCAGCGCGACGTCGTTTTCGCCAAGGCGCACCGGGTACTCAGTGACCTGCTTGAAGTAGCCCGCTGTACGCACGTACTGGTTGAGCTGGGCCGTGAGCGAGCGGCTGATCGCGGTTTTGTTGGCGTCGTTGACGTCGGCGGCGCTCACCGTCACATCAGCGACTTGTGCACTGCGCGGGCTGCTGACGGGTGCCGGGTGGAGCGGGGCGCCAATGGGGCCGCTGACGGTGTAGGAGACGCAGCCGGTCATCGACAGCGTCGCAATCAGGGCCGCAGCCCGAAGGAGGGTTTTCAACACGCAATATCCCTATTTAATGAACAAGCCAAGCCAATGTCTCGACCGATGGCTGCGTAACTTGAGGCGGGCGCGCAACGTAACAGAATGCCGTTGAGCGGGGAACGCCCCCGCAGCAACGAAACCGCTTGAGTACACAGGGCAACCCCGTAAAATGCCGCGCACTGGATACAAGGCATTTTCAAGGATGAATCAAGCAATGCGCCTCTCTGCTTTTCTCCCTGCCACCCGCCTCACCGCGGGCCGCACGTTTCAACCGCACTGCTGCGTGGCAGTCACCCTTCCTGATACCGCTATTGGCGGGCTCGACACTGTCGATGTTGAGGCTGCGTGCAAACGCGCGCGCGTTTTCAGCAAAATCTGATTGCCGCGACTTCGTTGATAACTTACATAACAGCCCTTTCCGCTGGTTCCACCCCTAGGAGCACTCTGTGAAAACACTGACCAAAATCCTGCTGTCAGGCCTCACCGCCGCAGCGCTGCTGAGCGTGGCCGGTTGCGCCACCGAGAGCAACCGCGCGATGCCGGTGGAGCAAGTTGCCAGCGCCCACGTCGCCTATTCCGGCGTGCGTGTGCCGATTGCCGTGGGCAAGTTCGATAACCGCTCCAGCTACATGCGCGGCATTTTCTCCGACGGCGTTGACCGCCTCGGCGGCCAGGCCAAGACCATCCTGATCACCCACCTGCAGCAGACCAACCGCTTCAGCGTGCTGGACCGCGACAACATGGGCGAAATCTCCCAGGAAGCCGCAATCAAAGGCACCGTGCAAAAGCTTAAAGGCGCTGACTACGTGGTGACGGGCGACGTGACCGAATTCGGCCGCAAAGAGACCGGCGACCGCCAGCTGTTCGGCATTCTTGGCCGTGGCAAGACCCAAGTGGCTTACGCCAAAGTCGCGCTGAATATCGTCAACATCAGCACCTCCGAAGTGGTGTATTCCACCCAGGGCGCCGGTGAGTACGCGCTCTCCAACCGTGAAGTCATCGGTTTTGGCGGCACTGCCAGCTACGACTCCACCCTCAATGGCAAGGTGCTGGACCTGGCCATGCGCGAAGCGATCAACCGCCTGGTAGACGGCATCAACGCCGGCGCCTGGAACCCGCGTAACTGATAACAACAACGCCAAGGAGCACTACACGGATGAGCAAGGCAGTTAAGTTGGCGCTGATGCTGACAGCAATCGCGACGGTCGCCGGGTGCCAGACGGCGCCCCAACCCCTGTATCAATGGGAAAGCTACCAGCCGCAGGTTTACGAGTACTTCAAGGGCGAGCCCAAGGAAGCGCAGGTGGAAGCCCTGGAACGTGATCTGCAAAAGATCAACGCCAGCGGCCGCAAGGCCCCGCCGGGTTACCACGCGCACCTGGGCATGCTGTACCTGAGCATGGGCAAGGATGACCAGATGGTGCAGGAGTTTCGCACCGAGAAGGCCTTGTTCCCTGAATCTGCTGCATACATGGACTTTTTGCTGAAAAACGCCAAGACCGGAGTTGCCACTAAATGAGCCTGTTAAAACTCACCGGCGCCTTGCTGGCCCTGGCGTTGCTCGGCGGCTGCGCGGCGCCCAAGACCATTGATTACACAGCGTTCAAACAGTCTCGACCGAAGTCGATCCTGGTACTGCCGCCGATCAATGAGTCACCGGAAGTGCAGGCCTCCTACAGCCTGGTTTCGCAGGTCACCTACCCGTTGGCCGAAGCCGGTTACTACGTGTTGCCGATTGCCCTGGTGGACGAAACTTTCCGCCAGAACGGCCTGACCACCGCCAACGATATCCAGGGCGTGGCGCCGGGCAAGCTGCATGACATTTTTGGTGCGGACGCGGCGCTGTACATCACCATCAGCGACTACGGCACCAAGTACATGCTCATCTCCAGCGACACCTCCGTGACGGCCTCGGCCAAGCTGGTGGACCTGCGCACCGGCACCACATTGTGGACCGGCTCGGCACGCGCCTCCAGCGAGGAAGGCAACAACAATGGTGGCGGCCTGGTGGGCATGCTGGTGTCGGCAGCAGTGAAGCAGGTGATCAACAGCTCCACCGATGCGGCGCACCCGATTGCCGGTATTGCCAGTGTTCGGTTGCTGTCGGCGGGGCAGCGTACCGGTATTTTGTATGGCCCGCGTAACCCGAAATACGGCACCGACTGAGTGCCTGTTCAGCCGTGAACAGCCTTTGCTGGCCGCTTCGGTCTGCAAAGGCTTAGCGGGGGTGGTGCCCATGCGTTGCAGTCAGTTTACAAGCACATCCGGTGGCCTGATCACTTGCGTACTGGTCACCACGAAGTCGGCTGTGCGGTTACCGGTCAAGTCGATGGCGATGAAATGGCGTTGGGTTTGTGGGTTGAAACCCACGATCGCGTCGCCAATGCGCCCGCTGAATGCCTTGACGGGCTTGAATTGTGCATTGGTTCTTCGCTCCAGTCCGCGCAGGTCAATCTTGTCGGTGCCGCTGGTGAAGTCCATGATTTCATCCGGGTTGGCAGGCGTGGAGTCGCTGGCGTGGTTATAGACGAAACTGTCGGCGCCGCCGCCGCCGCGCATGCGGTCCGCACCCGCCCCACCGGTAAGCCGGTTATCGGCCTCGTTGCCGATCAGCACATCGTGGCCTGAGCCACCGATAGCGTTTTCGATGAGGCAGTTGCGGGCGATAGAGACGTTGCCCTGATAACCACCCACGTCGGAAAACGAGCCATCCCTCAGATTGATCGTTTGGTTATTGCCGTAACCCGAGAAGTCCAGCGTGTCATTGCCGGCGCCATCCCATACGCAAAAAATAGCGGCGTCCTGATGGCTTCTCAGGGAGTAGTGGTCCCTGCCGGTGTTGGAGTTGAAACCGTAGATGTTGTTTTCTCGGCGTGTTTGATAGTTGGCGCCGTACTGGTGCTGGATAGCGCTGATGTCATCCATCATGGGAGCCAGCGGCCTGCCTTCGAAGCGTTTGCCACTGCTTTGAGCAGGGTAATAGCTCATGACGGTATGGGCTTTAGAGTCTTGGGCATACAACCGTTTGGCGTCGTCTTTTTGGCCGTCGTAAGGACCGGGGTGATTCAGGCCGAGCGTGTGACCGATTTCGTGGGTTATGGTGGGGCGTGTCACAAAGCCCGGTTGATAGCGGGTATCGCCAGCGATGCCGTTTTTGTCGTTGCTATAGGGGTAGTAGCCGTCGGCAACTATCACATTATTGGAAATACGGAAGGCCAGCCGTCCTTCTGCCGGGCCGCCGTTTTCAGTGAACGTCAGGTTCGCCACATCGCCCCAGGACTGGATGGCGCGCCGTGCTTCTTGTTTCTCGTAGTCGTTGAATCCAAGACCCTGTTCATAAGTGAAGTTGTAGGAAATCTCGGTCCTGTTGTTTTGGTTTCGGTCCTGCCATTTCAACCTGCCCCCCGTCAGTTGCTCAACGGCCTGACGCTGATTAAATGACGGTCTGTCGGCTCTGCTTGTGTAGGGATCATTCGCGCGTTGAGTCGGGTCATAGTTGCCCCCATTGCCGCTCAGAGAACGGGCTACCGGGGCGTCCCAGCGGCGCTGTGCAGGGCTTTGGGCCGATTGAGCGCTGCTCGAATAAGGCTTGTACATCGGCGTTACAGGATTAATTCTCAAGGTCGTTATGCTCACGGGTATTGGCATTTTTCCTTCTTGGTGAGGCAGGCAGGTTCCCTTTTGCTAAGTGTGAAGTTGCCAGTGTTGGCGTCACTTTCCAAAGCCCGATGTGTGTCCGAGTAAGTCGTTTTTCTTGCAGGTAAAGTGTTCCTACACAGGGTTAAGCCAATGCCCAGTCTGGGCTGAATTTTCGCCCTGCATCAGAAAAAACGGCCACCGCGAATGACCGTTTTTCACACGTGTTCAGGGACGACTTTGAACCCTGGTGCGACAGTGCGTTTATCCGAAGATAGGCCGTGAGGTCATCAGCCCATTGATATCCTGGGGCCTTATCAACCGCGTGCTTTTCAGCAGGAAGTCCGTCTGGCCGTTTCCGGTCAGGTCAATGGCGATAAAGTACCGATTACTGTAGGCGTTGAACCTCACCAGCGTGTCGCCCGCGCGGCCGGAGTAGGTGTGGACCAGTCGCAGCTGAGTGCGGGTGTCCTGGCTCAACCCGGTAAGGTCGATCCTGTCCCGGCCGCTGACAAAGTCGGTGATCAGGTCAGCACCCGCAGCGGTTGAATCGCTGGCCTTGTCGTAGACAAAAACATCCGCGCCGCCGCCGCCGCTCAACGTGTCTGCGCCGCCCCCACCCTTGAGGCGGTTGTTGGCGTTGTTGCCGATCAACGTATCGTCATGGTTGCCGCCAATGGCATTCTCCACGGTCACGCCCTTGGCGATGGAAACGTTGCCTTTCATACCGCCCACATCAGAGAAAGCTTCGGCGTTCAAGTTGATGGTTTGTTTCTGATTGAAACCGGAACAGTCCAACGTATCGTTGCCACCGCCATCCCATATGCAAAAAACCGGTGCGTCCCGCGAGGATGTCAGGCTGAAATGATCGCGCTCGGTGTTGGAGTTGAAACCGTAAATGGTATCGCCGCGCCGGGTCTGGTAGTTGGCGCCGTAGGCGGCCTGTATGGCTGCAATGTCATGCATCAGGGGCGCCACCGAGTAGTGGGTCCACTGTGCGTTTTTCGAGAAGTCCTGACCACTTCTGATTTCGGGGTTGTAACTCATCACGCTGTAGGCTTGAGTGTCCTCCAGGTATTCGCGCTTGGCGGGTTGCTCGGTATAGTTGCCGGTATGGTCAAGGCCCAGCGTATGCCCAATTTCGTGGGCCATGACATGTCGGTCGTGACGGTCCGTCTTGGGTTGCGCATGCCCTGAGTCCAGCCATGCCTCGCCGCCTTCTTTGAAGCGCTTGGGAAAGGGCAGGGTCGCATAGGATTCCTCATTGCCCTCGTAAATACCCAGGGTCAGTCGCCCCTCGGTACTGGCACTTTTATGCGAGAACTTTATACGGGCGACATCGGCCCAGGCTTGCATCGACATCAGCGCACGTTTCTTTTGTTGTTCATTTAACTCACGGGCTTCCTTGGGAACATGACTGACCCTGTGCGGCTCATCCGGCTTAAAGAACTCATAGGCAATATCAATGACGCCGTCGCGGTTGCGGTCTTGCCATTTCAATCCCATTTCCCGGCTGGCGCGCAGCAACTGCCTGGCGGCTTGGTCGGTGGTGTAGGAAAGCAATGGTGTATCCTTTACGGCGCCGGGTTGTTGCCGGGCCGGTTCAAATAATGCAAGCGGCGTATAAGGCTTGTTAATAACAGAGTGCATCTACTTGAGTCCTTTTAATAGGCGAGCGGAGGCGTGAACGTTAACGTTCATGGGTAACGGGGGTTGCTCCAGGGGGATAGGGTAAACCGTTGGAATGACTACCTGCGTGAAGATGACCCAGCATGGCTTTGAATGTTCGCAGTTAAACCCAAAATATCCTCGGATTTTATTAATTGAGTGCTTTTGATCAAAAAGTCGGTCTGACGATTACCCGTCAAGTCCACGCCCACAAAGTATCGACCACTGCGTGAGTTGAACTTAACTACGGTGTCGCCAATACGGCCTGTATAGTGAGCGACAAGCCGCAGCGGTGTGCCGGTAGTCTTTACCAAATCGGTGAGATTGATCTTGTCTTTGCCACTGACAAAGTCCTCGATCAAGTCGGCGTTGTGAAAGGACGAGTCGTTGACCTTTTCGTAAGTGTGTGTGATTGAACGATGGGCTTGGCGGGTTGGTGTGATTGCGGACCGAGTACTTGGGGCGTCAGGCTGTTGATGAGGGGGTGGGGTATTTGCGGAGGCGACAATATCTTTGGCTTTGACTTGCCCATAGGTGCGGATCAGCAGGTCGGCTTTGCCGTCGCCCGTCAGGTCAATCGCCACGCTGCTCTTGCCGCTTTGTTCATCGTAGGTGAGCACGGTCTCACCGGCCTTGCCTGTCATCTCACTGACGAAGGCGAGGGCGCCGACATTGGCGTTCTTCATGGCCACGGACACATTGATTTTGTCGGTGCCGCTGACAAAATCCATAATCGTATCGGGGTTTTCGGGCGTGGACTCACTGGCACTGTTGTAGTCAAACGTATCCGCGCCGCCGCCGCCGCGCAGCCGGTCACCACCCGCGCCGCCGGTGAGCCGGTTATCGGCATCGTTGCCGATCAGCGCGTCGTCGCCTGAGCCGCCGATGGCATTTTCCATGACGACATCGCGAGCGATGGATACGTTGCCTCTGAGGCCGCCGACATCGGAGTACGAGCCGGCCTTGAGATTGATCGTCTGGTTGGAACGGTAGCCGGAAACGTCCAGGGTATCGTTCCCGCCTCCATCCCAAATGCAGAACACCGCTTTATCCTGATTGGAATTGAGGGTGTAGTAGTCACGCTGGCTGTTGGAATTGAACCCGTAGGTGGTGTTGTCCGAACGGATTTGACGATTGATGCCATAGAGCGCCTGGATGGCGGAAATATCATCCATCATGGGTGAATCTGGATCGGAACGGCCATGGCTTTTGCCGCTTTTCTCTGCACTGAAATAACTCATGACGCTATGGGCCTTCGAGTCTTGTGCATGGCTCCATTGGCTTTCGCTCACGCCACCATCGTAATTACCGCTATGTGCCAGCCCCAGTGCGTGGCCTGTTTCGTGAACTACCATTTCGTCCGTCACATGATTGGGGTTATAAGTCGTGACGCCGGCATCGTTGTAGTTACCTGGTGAGTTGCCATGGCCGCCGGGCACTGCGGAGGATATGTGAAACGACATCCTCCCTTCTGTGCGAGGCCCATTTTCCACGAAGGAAAGGTTGGCCACGTCGCTCCACGACTGCAGGGCACGCCGTGCCATTTCTTTCTGGCGTTCATTGAACTGCCCGAAACCGGAGTTGAACGAGTAGGCGACAGCGACCTTGCCATCGCCATTAATGTCACGCCACTTAGTGTTCATGCGAGTGAGGTTGTCGGCGGCCTGGCGTGCATCGAATGAGCGTTTGTTGAGGTTGGCCACATACGGGTCGTCAGGTCGCAGAGTAGGGTCTTTGCCGTCCCAGTTGCGCTTGGTCGGTGTGTCGGAGGTATTGGGAAGGGTTCCGGGGTTTGGGTTCCACGGGGTGTACGTAGTCGGTTGAAAAAGCGGGCGCACAAACGGGTGCTGAACGAATGGCTGTATAAATGGACGAAAAATCGAGTGCCGATATATTTGGGTCAAAGGCCGAAGTAACGGTTGCAAAAAATCCCCCCCGAAGTTTCGGTGTGAAAGTGCTAACGGCCTGAAGTCGATTCTCATAAGAATAATCCGGATTTTATCGTGGGATGAGTTCCTTTTTTGTTTGGAAAGCGCATGTCCATGTGCTGAAAATACCTTCGCATCCTATAAGTTGATTGGCAATGAGGTATATATTTGTTGGGTGTTTCCGGGGGTGGGCTTTACATAAATTGCAACGCAGGTCATGTTTATTGAATTCTTGATTTTTGCAAGTGTCGCACTGATTTTCATGCCGATATTTGTCATTTTTAAAGCGCTCTTTTCAATCTTGTTTATTATGTGTTTTTTCGACATACAGAACTGCTTACAGAATCGGCATTGTGGGTAAAGCTTTTATCGATGTTTAAGTAAGAAATTTTACTCAACTGGTTTTATTTGAAGTTTTTCCCATAGGGCGGCAAGGTTTCTTGGACTCGACAGCGTTGAATCGCTTACCGCCTTCTACGCCATGAGCTGACATTTGGCGCTCACTGCGCAGTCGGACGAGCGTGCAGTGCAAGTGAATCCTGGTCATTAACCCGAACCCACTGTGGTTCGCGTCTGAACCTATGAACGGATTATTTACTGTTGAGGTTCGGCACCATGTCACATGTACCTTTAATTACGCGTCCCATCGCCTGTAGTGTCGCCGCCACCGTGCTGATGACGCTTGCAGGCTGTGGGTTGTCATCTTCTCCCGAGGCAACCAAGCCGGTCGAGCCTCTCTCTGCTCCCCGCCCTGAGGGCGCCTTGGCCAAGCGAGCAGCTACGCCTGTATTGATGGCCGCGCCAATGCCCATGCATGAGGCCATGGATTTGGCGTATCGGGCCGAGCCTCAAGAGCGCTACCAGAGCCTGCCCGACAACCCGGTCTACAGCGTTGCACAAACCCCGGTCTCGACCTTCAGTGCCGACGTCGACACCGGCAGCTACGCCAACGTGAGACGTTTCCTCAACCAAGGGCGGCTGCCACCTGACGGCGCCGTCAGGCTTGAGGAAATGCTCAATTATTTCCCCTATGACTACGCGCTGCCCACTGATAGCTCGCCCTTTGGCGTGACCACCGAAGTCGCCACCACACCGTGGAACCCGCACACGCGACTGCTGCGCATCGGCATCAAGGCGTCCGACCGCGCGGTGGCCGACCTGGCGCCGGCCAACCTGGTATTTCTGGTGGATGTGTCGGGTTCCATGGACCGCCGTGAAGGGTTGCCGCTGGTAAAAAGCACGCTGAAATTGCTGGTGGACCAACTGCGTGATCAAGACCGTGTGTCGCTGGTGGTCTACGCCGGTGAGTCGCGTGTGGTGCTTGAACCCACCAGTGGGCGCGACAAAACCAAAATCCGCAACGCCATCGACCAACTCACCGCCGGCGGCTCAACGGCAGGCGCCTCCGGCATCGAGTTGGCTTACCAGATGGCCCGTACCGGCTTTATAGAGAAGGGCATTAACCGCATCATGCTGGCCACCGACGGTGACTTCAATGTGGGCATCAGCGACTTCGACAGCCTCAAGCAGATGGCCGTCGACCAACGCAAAAGCGGCGTGTCCCTGACCACCCTGGGTTTCGGTGTGGATAACTACAACGAGCACCTGATGGAACAGCTTGCCGACGCCGGTGATGGCAACTACGCCTACATCGACAACCTGCGCGAAGCCCGCAAGGTACTCGTGGATCAGCTCAGCTCGACCTTGGCAGTGGTGGCGCGTGATGTGAAGTTGCAGGTGGAATTCAACCCCGCCCAGGTCAGCGAGTATCGGCTGCTGGGTTATGAAAACCGCGCCCTGAAACGCGAGGACTTCAACAACGACAAGGTCGACGCCGGTGAAATTGGCGCCGGGCACACCGTGACCGCGCTGTACGAAATTGTGCCCAAGGGCGAGAAGGGCTGGTTGGAGCCGTTGCGTTACGCCGCCGCGCCTGCGGCCGAAAACACCTCCGCTGAGCTGGCCATACTGCGCGTACGCTACAAACCGGCAGCGAGCGGTGCCAGCCAACTGATCGAACGGCCCATCCGCAACGAAACCACCCCGGCCAGCGCCGACCTGCGCTTCGCGGCGGCAGTGGCTGCGTTCGCCCAACAGCTCAAGGGCGATGGCCGCTACACTGGCAGCATGAGCTTAAAGGACACCGCCACACTGGCCCGCTCGGCCCGCGGCGATGACCCGTTCGGGTTGCGCAACGAGTTCGTGCAACTGGTGGAAGTGGCGCAGAGCCTCAAACACTGATCCCGAACATGGCAACAATCAACTGTGGGAGCTGGCTTGCCTGCGATTGCAGCAACTCGGTGTACAGGATGTACCGAGTCTTCTGCATCGCAGGCAAGCCAGCTCCCACAGTAAATGTGCATCGATCCATCGAAAGGAGTTCGCAACCTACATGGCCGTCCCCGATGACTCACCCAGCGACGAATCGCTGCTGGCCCGCTACCGAACCGGCGACGCTGCCGCGTTCGAGGTGTTATACGCGCGGCACCGCCAAGGCCTTTACCGGTTCCTGGTATCACTGAGCAACAAGGCCGAACTGGCCGAAGAGGTGTACCAGGAAACCTGGCTCAGCCTGATCCGCAGCGCCACCCAGCCACAGGGCCGGGCGAGTTTTCGTACATGGCTGTTCCAGATTGCGCGCAACCGCCTGATCGACCACTGGCGCAAGCACGGCATCCACAACCCGCTGCACGACAGCTACGACGAACAACTGCACGCCCAGGCCGACGACAGCGCCGGCCCAGAGCAGCAACTGAGCCTGAGCCGCGACCAGGCGCGCCTCGACGCCGCTTTGCAAGACCTGCCCGAAGACCAGCGCGAAGTCTTGCTGCTACGCCTGCACGGCGACCTCGAAGTGCCGCAAATCGCCGCCCTCACCGGCGCCCCGCTGGAAACCGTCAAAAGCCGCCTGCGTTACGCCCAGCAGAAACTGCGCCGCCTGCTGGCCGAGGAGATACTCGTATGACCCACTCTCCATACACACCTGACGACGAGCTGATCCAGCATTTGCGTCAACACAGCACCGGCGAGCCGCCTGCGTCCCTCGACGCCTTCCTCCTCGCCACCGCCCGCCGCGAAACCCCGGCACCGCAGCCAAGCCTGTGGCAACGCTGGCTGCAAGCCTGCCGCCAACCACGCTGGCAACTGGCATTCGCCACCGTCGCCGGTGTGGCACTGATGATCGGCGTGGTGATGCGCGTGCCCGTGCCGCAGCAGGAGATATCCACCGCGACGTTTTCAGCGGCCCCGGCTCCGCAGATGTATGCCGCGCCTGCGCCCATAGCACGCATGGCGGTCGCGCCGAGGGTAGAGTCTGCGCCGGTTCAGGCTGAAATCGCCGGTGCGATGGCGGATGCGCCAGTGGCGAAGCTGAGCAAACGAGCGCCGGTCGTTGTGCCTTCGTTGGAGGAAGGGTTGCAGGAGATTGTGAACCTGCGCCTGGCGGGGCAAGCCAAAGCGGCGGATGAAAAGCTGTTGGCGCTGCATGAGCGCTTCCCTGAGGAAGACCTGCCAGCGCGGTTGGAGGCGTTGCAGAAGCGGTAAATAACTTCAAAAAGGCCCGCCACCGATTACTCGGTGGCGGGCTTTTTAATGGAGTCCTGAAAACAACTTGGCCAAATGTGGGAGCGGGCTTGCTCGCGAAAGCGGTGTATCAGTCACACCTGTATTGGCTGACACTCCGTCTTCGCGAGCAAGCCCGCTCCCACATTTTGATCTTCGTTTGCCTGGAAAGGCGCTGCGGGGAAATGGGCACAGATTTATTTACACCCCAAGTCAAACTATCCGGATAGTGCGGAGACTTGAAGCCCAGGACATACAAAAAAAGCCCACAAAAAAGCCCCAGCTCTTTCGACCTGGGGCTTTTTCATCTGTATATGGTGCACCCGGCGGGATTCGAACCCACGACCCCTGCCTTCGGAGGGCAGTACTCTATCCAGCTGAGCTACGGATGCTTGTGCGGGCGACATCATACCCATGTCGACCTTGGGCGTCCATGCTGGTCTTTGGCCGTTTATGGGTAGGAATTTGCTGCCAAGAGGCTCTACACCGGCTACCAGTGATCAATACGTTGGAACCCGGCCGAAACACGCTGATCAGAAAGATTCGGCAAATGCGCCGTTTTCGTTCTTTTTTTCGAACAGACTATTGCCCTGTACCCCCATTGATCCTAGGATTCGTTTGAGATTTCAAACGCTCTGTCTCCCGTGCGCTATTTCACTTATCTCTCGCACTGGGTGATTTCCCTGACGGCAGCCCACAAGGCGCCTTTCAACAACTCTAATTCGCTCCGCGTGCGCGCGGTGCTGTTAAGGAAAGCCGACATGCAGCTCAAAGATACCCAGTTGTTCCGCCAACAAGCCTTTATCGATGGCGCTTGGGTCGATGCGGACAACGGTCAAACCATCAAGGTCAACAACCCGGCCACGGGCGAAATTCTTGGCACCGTGCCGAAGATGGGTGCGGCCGAAACCCGCCGTGCCATTGAAGCCGCCGACAAGGCCCTGCCGGCCTGGCGTGCACTCACCGCCAAGGACCGCGCCAACAAGCTGCGTCGCTGGTTTGAGCTGATCATCGAGAACCAGGACGACCTGGCGCGCCTGATGACCCTGGAACAGGGCAAGCCGCTGGCCGAAGCCAAAGGCGAAATCGTCTACGCCGCTTCCTTTATCGAGTGGTTCGCCGAAGAGGCCAAGCGCGTCTACGGTGATGTGATTCCTGGCCACCAGCCGGACAAGCGTCTGATCGTGATCAAGCAACCGATCGGCGTTACCGCGGCCATCACGCCGTGGAACTTCCCGGCTGCGATGATCACCCGTAAAGCCGGCCCGGCCCTGGCCGCTGGTTGCACCATGGTGCTCAAGCCGGCTTCGCAAACCCCGTACTCGGCGTTCGCCCTGGCTGAACTGGCCCAGCGTGCAGGCATTCCGAAAGGCGTGTTCAGCGTGGTTTCCGGCAGCGCCGGTGATATCGGCAGCGAGCTGACCAGCAACCCGATCGTGCGTAAGTTGTCCTTCACTGGCTCCACCGAGATCGGTCGCCAGTTAATGGCCGAATGCGCCAGGGACATCAAGAAAGTCTCGCTGGAACTGGGCGGCAACGCGCCGTTTATCGTGTTCGACGACGCCGACCTGGATAAGGCCGTCGAAGGCGCGATCATCTCCAAGTACCGCAACAACGGCCAGACTTGCGTGTGTGCCAACCGCCTGTACATCCAGGATTCGGTGTACGACGCGTTCGCCGAAAAACTCAAAGTGGCCGTGGCCAAACTCAAGATCGGCAACGGTCTGGAAGAAGGCACCACCACTGGCCCTTTGATCGACGAAAAAGCCGTGGCCAAAGTGCAGGAACACATCGCCGATGCCTTGAGCAAAGGCGCCAAGCTGCTGGCCGGTGGCAAGGTGATGGAAGGCAATTTCTTTGAGCCGACCATTCTGGTCAATGTGCCCAAAGATGCTGCTGTCGCCAAGGAAGAAACCTTCGGCCCACTGGCGCCGCTGTTCCGCTTCAAAGATGAAGCCGAAGTGATCGCGATGTCCAACGACACCGAGTTCGGCCTGGCTTCCTACTTCTATGCGCGCGACCTGGGCCGTGTGTTCCGTGTGGCTGAAGCCCTGGAATACGGCATGGTTGGCGTCAACACCGGGTTGATCTCCAACGAAGTGGCGCCGTTCGGCGGCATCAAGGCTTCGGGCCTGGGCCGGGAAGGCTCCAAGTACGGGATCGAGGATTACCTGGAAATCAAATACCTCTGCCTGGGTATCTAAACCAGGAAGGGATTGCAGTAAACGCAGAGGGCACGAGAGCGCTGACCCTTTGCGTGTTTCAAGACGTTATTCGTAGTGGCCGGGAAAGCTGTGGCAGTCGATCATCGCATGCTGCCGTAGTTGCCTCCCCGCCACGTATTCCTTGGACCACGCCACCCGATGAGTGGCGAATGAGGACTTTATGAGCAAGACCAACGCATCCCTGATGAAACGCCGCGAAGCCGCTGTACCGCGCGGTGTTGGCCAGATTCACCCGATCTTCGCCGAATCCGCGAAGAACGCCACCGTGACCGACGTTGAAGGTCGCGAGTTCATCGATTTCGCCGGCGGTATCGCCGTGTTGAACACCGGCCACGTACACCCGAAAATCATCGCGGCCGTGACCGAGCAACTGAACAAGCTGACTCACACCTGCTTCCAGGTACTGGCCTACGAGCCGTACGTGGAGCTGTGTGAAAAAATCAACGCCAAGGTGCCAGGTGATTTCGCCAAGAAAACCCTGCTGGTCACCACCGGTTCCGAAGCGGTCGAAAACGCCGTGAAAATCGCCCGCGCTGCCACTGGCCGTGCTGGGGTAATTGCCTTCACCGGTGCGTACCACGGCCGCACCATGATGACCTTGGGCCTCACTGGTAAAGTCGTGCCGTATTCGGCTGGCATGGGCCTGATGCCAGGCGGCGTGTTCCGCGCATTGTTCCCGAACGAACTGCACGGCGTGAGCGATGACGATGCCATCGCCAGCATCGAGCGCATCTTCAAGAACGATGCCGAGCCGCGTGATATCGCCGCCATCATCATCGAGCCGGTGCAGGGCGAAGGCGGTTTCTACGTCGCGCCTAAATCCTTCATGAAGCGCCTGCGCGAACTGTGCGACAAGCACGGCATCCTGCTGATCGCCGACGAAGTGCAAACCGGTGCCGGCCGTACCGGTACCTTCTTCGCCATGGAACAGATGGGCGTTGCCGCCGACCTGACCACCTTCGCCAAATCCATCGCGGGCGGTTTCCCGCTGGCCGGTGTGTGCGGCAAGGCTGAATACATGGACGCCATTGCCCCAGGCGGCCTGGGCGGCACTTACGCTGGTAGCCCGATCGCTTGCGCTGCTGCGCTGGCGGTGATGGAAGTGTTCGAAGAAGAGCACCTGCTGGACCGCTGCAAGGCGGTTGGCGAGCGCTTGGTGACGGGCCTCAAAGCCATTCAAGCCAAGTACTCGGTGATCGGTGAAGTGCGCGCCCTGGGCGCGATGATCGCGGTGGAGCTGTTCGAAGATGGCGACAGCCACAAGCCGAACGCGGCTGCCGTGGCTTCCGTGGTGGCCAAGGCACGTGACAAGGGCCTGATCCTGCTGTCTTGCGGCACCTACGGCAACGTGTTGCGCGTACTGGTGCCGCTGACCTCGCCGGACGAGCAATTGGACAAAGGTTTGGCGATCATTGAAGAGTGCTTCTCCGAGCTCTAAGCGGATGCTGACTTGATCGACAGAAAAAACCCGCCTCGGCGGGTTTTTTTGTGCCCGATGCAGCACATTCAGGCCATGTTCATTGTACGTAGGTAGCGTGATTGTCTAAGGTGCAAGCATTGCCGATGGAGCGTGCTGGATGACTGCTGTTGATTTACCCGCTGTACCCCGCGTGTTGATTGCCGAGGCGGACCCTTGGTCGCGCGACCTGCTCAAGCAAGTGTTGTTGAATGTGCGCTGCGACGCGCGGCTGGATGTGTGTGCCGATGGCCAGGAAGCGGCCACGCTGTTGCGAGACAAAACCTACGACCTGGTCCTGGCGGATTGGGAGTTGCCTGGCATCGATGGCCTGAGCCTGCTGCGCAGCGTGCGCCAGAAGCACCGTTCGCTGCCGTTTATTCTGCTGAGCAGTCGCAATGACAGCGCCAGCGTGCGCGAAGCCTTGCCGCTGGCGCCCACGGCGTACCTGACCAAACCCCTGAACATGGAAGGCCTGACCCAGCGCCTGCAAGACCTGCTGCTCAATGAAGGCGAAAGTGTGTATTGCGAGATACCGCCGCTGGCGCCGGGCATGACCTTGCCGGCCTTTCTGGAGCGCCGCCGCGACGTCTGCGATGGCGCGCCGCTGCGCGTCGATGTGAAAGCCGCCGTGCAGCACAGTCTCGCCCCGGAAGGTCTGGACCTCAAGCAGCTGGAAGAACAGGTAAAAACCGACCCGCAAATCACCGCTGTATTGATCGCCGCCGCCAACAGCGCTGGCTATCACGGCACGCCGGTGCAGACCTTGTCCGCTGCGCTGCAAAAGCTCGCGGCCGGGCAGAGCATGAACCTGATCCTGGGCCTGGCGCTCAAGCACAACGTAGTGCTGGGTGACCCGTCGCTGGTGGCCTACGCCGAGCGCCATTGGCAGTTGTCCCAGGACACCGCCGAATACGCCCGCCGCCTGGCGCGCATGCTGGAGCTGGACCACGAACGTTGCTACTGCGCGGGCATTCTGCATCGGCTGGGTGACTTGGCCCTCTTACGCTGCCTGGAAGACTGGCGCCAGGGTGGCGGTGCGCTGGATGACGAAGTAATTGGCGAATCCCTGTTCACCTTTGGCGCCGCCTACGGTTCGGCGTTGCGCACCCGCTGGCGCTTGCCGCTGGAGTTGCGGCAGTTGATTGCGGCGACCTATTCACTTGAAGGCGGGGTGTATTCGCGCGATGCGCTGGTGGTGAACCTGGCGGCGCAGATGGCGCGCCTGACCGAGCATGAGGGGCTGGAAGCGCTGGCAAAGGGCAAGACCGCGCGGCTGCTCAAGGTGGGCTTGTCGGAGCTGACGCGGGTGCGCAAGGCCTAGCTGGCAGCGAGGAACCCATGTGGGAGCGGGCTTGCTCGCGAATGCGGTGGATCAGTCAATATTTTCGGTGGCTGGCACACCGCATTCGCGAGCAAGCCCGCTCCCACATTTTGACCGAGTCCTAACCTTCTATAACGCGGTTTTTGCCTTGGCGCTTGGCTTCGTACATGGCGGCATCGGCCCGTGCGAACAGGCTGTCCAGGGTTGAGTCGTCTTCGCGCAGGTTGGCCAGGCCTTGGCTGACGGTCACGGTAAAGTCCCGGCCTTCAAAGCTGAAACTCAGGGCCTGGATCTCTTTGCCGAGCCGTTCGGCCACTTGCAACGCCATGTGGGGTGCACATCCAGGCAGTACGGCGGCGAACTCTTCGCCGCCAATGCGCCCGAACAGGTCGCCACGGCGCAGTACGCCGCGACCGCTCTCGGCGATACGCCGCAACACCTGATCGCCTTCCAGGTGGCCGTAGCTGTCGTTGACGTCTTTGAAGTCATCGATGTCCAGCAGCAGGAACGCCAGTGGGGCGCCTTGGGCGCAGGCGCTGTCGAACGCCTGGTTGGCGCATTCGAAAAAGTGCCTGCGGTTGCTGCTTTGGGTCAGCACGTCAGTGGTGGCGAGTCGGTGCAGCTCCAACTCCATGTGCTTTTTTTCGGTGATGTCTTCGGCCATGCCCACCACAATCACTGGCTTGCCGGGTTCGACCTGCTGGTTGATATAGCACTTGTCGCTCAGCCAGCGAATCTGCCCATTGGCGGTGATGATGCGGTACTCGCGGTCCTCCACGGCGCCGTCTTCCAGCACGCGGGCCAGGCTGTGTTCGGCGTAGTCGAGGTCTTCGGGGTGAATGCTGTTGCGCCATTCGCGGTGGTCGGCGAGCAGTAAACCGGCGGATCGGCCAAACACCCGCTCGTAGGCCGGGCTCACGTACAGCACGCGACGGGTTTCCCAATCGATGGCCCACAGCACGGCATTCACGCTGACCAACAGCGAGCTGAGCAGTTGTTCGCGTTCACTCAGCCGTTCGACTTCACCCTGGGCATGCATCAACGCCAACAGGGTGGCCGCCGCAGCCGGGCGCGGGTGCTCAGCGACGGGCGCATCGGTTGAATAGGGCTTTTCGGGAACCATCGGCACAACTCTCTCTGGGCACGCCGCAGGATGGAGCAGCGGTCAGTGCAAGGGCCACCATGATGGCGAAGTGTTCCTTGAGAGAGGGGATTTGCGGTGAAGTTCCGTGAACGGGCTGACTAAGAAATGGCGTCAGAAACCAGTGGCAAGCCAAACTCGAGGTTCAGCTGTTGCAGATCAATTGACAGCAAGCACCGTACCTGTGGCGAGCGAGCTTGCTCGCGCTGGACTGCGCAGCAGGCCCAGATTTGGGGCCGCTTCGCGGCCCAGCGGGAGCAAGCTCCCTCGCCACAGGAGGGCTGTGAAGACCGGGTCAGACCGCTGCAGGGCGCAGCGAGTAGGTCTTCAACTGGTGGGCAAAATCGCGCAGGGACTGAATACCGCTGGCCTCAGCCTCGTGCACCCATTCCTTGATTGCCGCCAGCATGTCGTGGCCATTGGTGCTGGTCTTGAGCCAGATCTGCTGCAGTGCCAGGCGCTTCTCGTAGATCACGGTCAGCGCGTGGCTGTGTTCGAGCATGCTCTGGATGCGCACGTGATGGCGGTCATCCAGCAGGCTGGTTTCACGCGACAGCAGGCGCTTGGCACGGTGGAACTGGTGGCGTACCGAATGATCGACCTTTTCCAGCTCCTGCTTGACCAGTGGGCCGATCACCAACTTGCGGTACTGGGCCATGATCTGGAAGCGGTTGTTGAGGATCGCCATGGCGGTGTCCATGTCCAGGTGCCCTTTGCCTTCCACGCGATGCGCGATGGGCGCGACGCGTTGCACCTTGGCCAGGCGCAGGAAGCTGAACACTTTGATCCATGCCCAACCCAGGTCGAATTCCCACTTTTTCACCGACAGCTTGGCCGAGTTCGGGTAGGTGTGGTGGTTGTTGTGCAGCTCTTCGCCGCCGACGATGATGCCCCACGGCACCAGGTTGGTGGCGGCGTCACGGCACTCGAAGTTGCGATAACCGACCGCATGGCCCAGGCCGTTGATGACGCCGGCGGCCCAGAACGGGATCCACATCATCTGGATCGCCCAGATGGTGATGCCGATGGTGCCGAACAGCAGCAGATCGATGACGCCCATGATCGCCACGCCCAGCAGCGGGTAAGGCGTATAGATTTTGCGTTCGATCCAGTCATCCGGGCAGTTTTTGCCGTAGATGCGCAGGGTCTCGGGGTTCTCGGCCTCGGCGCGGTACAGCTCGGCGCCTTTGCGCAGCACGGTGGACAAACCCTTGATGACCGGGCTGTGCGGGTCGTCGACGGTTTCGCACTTGGCGTGGTGTTTGCGGTGGATGGCGGTCCACTCGCGGGTGTTCTGCGCCGTGGTCAACCACAGCCAGAAGCGGAAGAAGTGTTTCAGGCCGGCATTGAGCTCCAGGGAGCGATGGGCTGAATAACGGTGCAGATAGACCGTGACCCCAACAATGGTCACGTGGGTCATCAACAGCGTGACTGCCACCAGTTGCCAGGCTGACAGGTCAAGAAAACCGTTGTACCACATAGGCTGTATGGCCCTCAGATAAAGAAAAAAACAGCTCACGCATTATCACTAAGCCTACAGAGAAAACCAGCCGCCCTTTCAGATAGGAGTGACTGGATGTTTCTTATTCTATAATCCGCAGCCTTTGTAGGGCGATTTTGTTTTTTGGGTAAGGATTACTGACCATATGCTGTTTTCGTACCGAGGTGCCCTGCGTGTGGGGCTGGTATACCTGCTGGTTTCCATTGTGTGGCTCCAGCTCAGCAACCAGCTATTGATCAACTTTCTCGATGACCCGAGGCAGTTAGGGCGCTGGCTGCAGGTGCGCGGCTATGTGTGGGTGGCCCTCAGCGCGGCAGTCATTTACCTGATTTGTGCGCGTTTTGCCCGCACCCACCGGTTGCAGCAACCCTTGAAAGAAAACCGCGAACGCCTGCAACAGGCCGCCGCCGTGTTCGATTGCACCCGCGAAGGCGTACTGGTCACCGACGCCCAGGGGCTGATCGTGCATGTGAACCGGGCCTTTATGGAGATCACCGGCTACAGCCGTGAGGACGTGATGGGCGAGCGGCCGAGCCTGTTCAAGTCCGGGCGCCATTCGTCGAGTTTTTATCAACAGATGTTCCAGACCCTCGAACGCACCGGCGAATGGAGCGGCGAAATCTGGAACCGGCGTAAAAGCGGTGAAATTTATCCACAGTGGCAAACCATCCGAGTTATCCACAATGACCAAGGCCAGGTCAGCCATTACGTCGCGGTGTTTTCCGACATCAGCGCCATCAAGGACTCCGAGCACGAACTGGCGCACCTGGCCCACCACGACCCGCTCACCGACCTGCCCAACCGCCTGCTGTTCACTGACCGCGCCGAGCAGGCGTTGGCCTCGGCGCAAGTGCACAAACGCGGCTGCGCGTTGCTGTTGATGGACCTGGACCACTTTAAGATCATCAACGACAGCCTCGGCCATAACGTCGGTGACCAGTTGCTCAAGGCCGTTGGCGAGCGGTTAAAAGGCCTGTTTGGCCCCGGCGTGACCCTGGCGCGCCTCGGCGGCGATGAGTTCGCCGTGTTGGCCGAAAGTTGTCCACAGGTGGTGCAGGCCGCCGCGCTGGCACAGCGCATGCTCGATGCGATGAAAGAGCCGTTTGTGTTCGACGGCAACCAGTTGTTTATCAGCGCCAGCATCGGCATCAGCCTGTTCCCCAGTGATGCTTTGAGCGCCGAACAACTGCTGCGCAACGCCGACTCCGCACTGTTCAAAGCCAAGAGCGCCGGCCGCGAAGGTTATGCGCTGTACACCGAAGAACTGACGGCCCACGCCCAGCACCGCGTGGAAATCGCCAGCGAACTGCGCCGCGCCCTCGATCAGCAAGAGCTGCGGGTGTACTACCAGCCCGTGCACGACCTGCAAGACAGTCGCCTGGTCGGCGTCGAAGCCCTGGTGCGCTGGCAACACCCGGAGCGCGGCCTGGTGCCGCCGGGCGAATTTATCCCGATTGCCGAACGCACCGGGCTGATTGCCGACATCGATGCCTGGGTGATGGACCAGGCCTGCCGCCAGATGGGCCAATGGTTGGCCGATGGCGCGCCGTTGAGCTTTATTGCGGTGAATGTCTCCAGCCGTTTGTTTGCCCGGCGTGAACTGTATGAGCAAGTCGCTCAGGTGCTGCACACCACTGGCCTGGATCCTGCTTATCTGGAACTGGAAGTCACCGAAAGCGCGGTGATGGAAGACCCGGAAGTCGCCCTTGAACAACTGCACCGCCTGCGCGGGCTGGGCTTGCGCCTGGCCATTGATGACTTTGGCACCGGTTATTCGTCACTGCTGCGCCTCAAGCGCCTGCCGGTGCAGAAGCTCAAGATCGACCAGGGGTTTGTCGCCGGGTTGCCGTGGGATGAGGACGACGCCGCGATTGTGCGCGTGGTGATCGCCTTGGCAAAAAGCATGGGCATGCAGGTTCACGCCGAAGGCATTGAACAGGTGGAGCAGGCGCGGTTTTTGCTGGAGCAGGAGTGTGATTTGGGCCAAGGGTATTGGTTTGGCCGGCCAGTGCCGGCGCAAGAAATGGATTGGGCCAGGTCACCGCCCATCAGCACTTGAAATACGATTAAATGTGGGAGCGGGCTTGCTCGCGAAAGCGGACTGTCAGTCAAGACATGTGTGGCTGATTTACCGCATTCGCGAGCAAGCCCGCTTCCACATTTGGATCTCGGCATGCCTTATTTTCTGCGCTGAACTCGTAAATACCCGCGCAACCCCACGTCCTGTCAGAAAATTCTTTCTGGTTATATAAACATTCTTAAATAGTATTTTTAAGAATATCCGCGCTTATCTACTATCGCCCTCACGCCGCAAGCAGTGCCGCCACTGCCAGGCACTATTTATTTCAGGAGCGAGACCATGAGCGCATCTCTACGTAGCGTCGACGGCCAGGACGAAGCAGCCATTTTGCGTGAGATCCAGAGCGCCTTGCGCGACCTGCGGTTTGGCGCGGTGGAAATCACTGTGCATAACGCCCAAGTGGTACAGATCGAACGCAAGGAAAAATTCCGTTTGCAGAACCCGGGTAACAAACCGAGCTAAGCATCAACGGCGATTCGCATGCTGGACCCGCAACTATAAGAAAAAGCCAACACCCAAGAATTTTCAGGAGCTTCTATGTCGTCGATTCGCCGTTATGCCCTGGCTGCACTGGCCAGTGCCGTGTTTGCCGGTTCCGCCGTTGCCAAGGACTACGAGTTGCTCAACGTCTCGTATGACCCGACCCGTGAGCTGTACCAGGACTACAACGCTGAGTTCACCAGCTTCTGGAAACAGTCCCACCCTGGCGACAACGTCAAGATCCAGCAATCCCACGGTGGCTCGGGCAAGCAAGGCCGTGCGGTGATCGACGGTCTGCGCGCCGACGTAGTGACCCTGGCCCTGGCCGGCGACATCGATGAAATCGCCAAGCTGGGCAAGACCCTGCCGGAAAACTGGCAAACCCGCCTGCCGGATGCGAGCACCCCGTACACCTCGACCATCGTGTTCCTGGTGCGCAAGGGCAACCCTAAAGGCATCAAGGACTGGGGCGACCTGATCAAGAAAGACGTTTCGGTTATCACGCCTAACCCGAAAACCTCCGGCGGTGCGCGCTGGAACTTCCTCGCCGCGTGGGCCTACGGCCTCAAATCCGGCGGCAGCGAAGCCAAGGCCCAGGAATACGTGAAAGAGCTGTTCAAGCACGTGCCGATCCTCGACACCGGCGCTCGCGGTTCGACCATCACCTTCGTCAACAACGGTCAGGGTGATGTGCTGCTGGCCTGGGAAAACGAGGCATTCCTGGCACTCAAAGAAGACGGCGGCGCCGACAAGTTCGATATCGTTGTGCCGTCCCTGTCGATCCTCGCGGAGCCGCCGGTTGCCGTGGTCGACAAAAACGCCGAGAAAAAGGGCAATACCGAGATCGCCACCGAATACCTCAAGCACCTGTACAGCCCGGCTGGCCAGGAGATTGCGGCGAAAAACTTTTACCGCCCACGCGATGAGAAAGTCGCCGCCAAATATGCCCAGCAGTTCCCGAAACTGGACCTGGTGACTATCGACAAAGACTTCGGCGGCTGGAAAACTGCCCAACCGAAATTCTTTAACGACGGTGGTGTGTTCGACCAGATCTACACGGCGCAGTAAGCCAAATTACCTGTAGGAGCCCGTTTTCAGTGGCAAGGCTCCTACTGTGGCGAGGGAGCTTGCTCCCGTTGGAGTGCGAAGCGCTCCCAAACCGGTGTCCGCGTTGCATCTGATGCATTTCGGCGCGTGGTGTTGGGGCTGCTTCGCAGCCCAGCGGGAGCAAGCTCCCTCGCCACAGTAGGTCACCTTTGCCGATGTGGCGTGCTCCTACAGCGGTGTTTACCCTTTAACCAAGGACTCTTATGTCGCGTCGTATTTCCCCCGTCATACCCGGCTTCGGGCTGACGCTGGGCTACACCGTGGTGTACCTCAGCCTGATCGTACTCATCCCCCTGGCGGCGATGTTTGTACACGCCGCTCAACTCACTTGGGATCAGTTCTGGGCCATCATTACCGCACCGCGGGTGCTGGCGGCGTTAAAACTGAGCTTCGGCACCGCGTTCGTCGCGGCGATCATCAACGGCGTGATCGGCACACTGCTGGCCTGGGTGCTGGTGCGTTATACCTTCCCCGGCCGCAAGGTCATCGATGCGATGATCGACTTGCCGTTTGCCCTGCCCACCGCCGTGGCCGGTATTGCCCTTACGGCGCTGTACGCACCGGCCGGCCTGGTCGGGCAATTCGCAACCGACCTGGGCTTTAAAATCGCCTACACCCCAATCGGCATCACCCTGGCTTTGACCTTCGTCACCTTGCCCTTCGTGGTGCGTACGGTGCAGCCGGTGCTCGCCGATATCCCGCGTGAAATCGAAGAAGCTGCCGCCTGCCTGGGTGCCAAGCCCTTACAGGTGTTCCGCTACATCCTCGTACCTGCATTGCTGCCCGCCTGGCTGACCGGTTTCGCGCTGGCCTTCGCCCGTGGCGTGGGTGAGTACGGTTCGGTGATCTTCATCGCCGGCAACATGCCGATGAAAACCGAGATTCTGCCGTTGCTGATCATGGTCAAACTCGACCAATACGACTACACCGGCGCCACCGCCATCGGCGTGATGATGCTGGTGGTTTCCTTTGTCCTGCTGCTGCTTATCAACTTGCTGCAGCGGCGCATCGAAACCCCATAAGGAGGCGCGGAACATGTCCCAATCGTCTATTTCCGCTGCGTCCTCGGCCAACGCTGCCCGTCGTGGCAGCGCGGTGTCGCGTCGCATCCTGATCACACTGGGCTGGCTGGTGTTCGCGCTGTTCCTGCTGCTGCCGCTGTTTATCGTGGTGTCCCAGGGCTTGAAGAACGGCCTCGGCGCGTTCTTCACGGCGATCCTTGAGCCGGACGCGCTGTCGGCACTCAAGCTCACGGTGATCGCCGTGGTGATTTCGGTGCCGCTCAACCTGGTGTTTGGCGTCAGCGCCGCGTGGTGCGTGAGCAAGTACTCGTTCCGTGGCAAGAGCATTCTGGTCACGCTGATCGACCTGCCGTTCTCGGTGTCGCCGGTGATCGCGGGCCTGGTCTATGTGCTGATGTTCGGCGCCCAGGGCTTCTTCGGCCCGTGGCTGCAAGACCATGACATCCAGATCGTGTTTGCCCTGCCGGGCATTGTGCTGGCGACCATCTTCGTGACGGTGCCGTTCGTGGCCCGTGAACTGATTCCGCTGATGCAGGAACAGGGCACCCAGGAAGAAGAAGCCGCACGCCTTTTGGGTGCCAATGGCTGGCAGATGTTCTGGCATGTGACCGTGCCGAACATCAAGTGGGGCCTGATCTACGGCGTGGTGTTGTGTACCGCGCGGGCGATGGGTGAGTTCGGCGCGGTGTCGGTGGTGTCCGGCCACATTCGCGGCGTGACCAACACCTTGCCGCTGCACGTCGAGATCCTCTACAACGAATACAACCACGTTGCCGCGTTTGCCGTCGCGAGCCTGTTGCTGATCCTGGCGCTCTTCATCCTGCTGCTCAAGCAGTGGAGCGAGAACCGTATCAACCGCCTGCGCAACAGCGCCGGTGAGGAATAAGTCATGTCGATCGAAGTCCGTAATGTCAGCAAGAATTTCAACGCCTTCAAGGCCCTGAACAGCATCAATCTGGACATCCAGAGTGGCGAGCTGGTGGCGTTGCTGGGCCCGTCCGGCTGCGGCAAGACCACCTTGCTGCGCATCATCGCCGGCCTGGAAACCCCGGATGACGGCAGCATCGTGTTCCACGGTGAAGACGTGTCCGGCCACGACGTGCGTGATCGCAACGTCGGCTTTGTGTTCCAGCACTACGCGTTGTTCCGCCACATGACCGTGTTCGACAACGTTGCCTTCGGCCTGCGCATGAAGCCGAAAAACCAGCGCCCGAGCGAAAGCCAGATTGCGGTCAAGGTGCATGAGCTGTTGAACATGGTGCAGCTTGATTGGCTGTCGGATCGCTACCCGGAACAACTCTCCGGCGGCCAGCGCCAGCGTATCGCCCTGGCCCGCGCCCTGGCGGTAGAACCCAAAGTGCTGTTGCTGGACGAACCCTTCGGCGCCCTCGACGCCAAGGTGCGTAAAGAGCTGCGCCGCTGGCTGGCGCGCCTGCACGAAGACATCAACCTCACCTCCGTGTTCGTGACCCACGACCAGGAAGAGGCTATGGAAGTTGCCGACCGCATCGTGGTGATGAACAAGGGCGTGATCGAGCAGATCGGCTCACCGGGCGAAGTCTACGAAAACCCGGCGAGCGATTTTGTGTATCACTTCCTCGGTGATTCCAACCGTCTGCATCTGGGCGAAGACAAGCACGTGCTGTTCCGCCCGCATGAAGTGTCGCTGTCGCGCCATGAGCTGGAAGATCACCACGCGGCGCAAGTGCGCGATATTCGCCCGCTCGGCGCCACCACGCGGGTGACGCTCAAGGTCGAAGGCCAAAGCGAGTTGATCGAGGCCGAAGTGGTCAAAGACCACGACAGCCTGACCGGCCTGGCGCGTGGCGAGACCTTGTTCTTCAAGCCCAAGGTCTGGCAAAAAGCCTGACCCTCCGATCGTTCCCACGCTCTGCGTGGGAACGCCTCTTGTGACGCTCTGCGTCACGCTTTGGGACGCGGAGCGTCCTGGGCTGCATTCCCACGCAGAGCGTGGGAACGATCATGTGGGAGCTGGCTTGGCTTTAGATCGCGGCGTTCTACCGGCCCCGAGCGCTGTTCAATCTGCTCTTTAAGGTCATGCCGCAACCCCAGCACAAACGCCAACTCCGCCACCACAAACAACGGCCCCACAATCAGCCCCGACACATCGTCCACAAACGCCGGCTTCCTGCCTTCGTAATAGTGCCCGACAAACTGAATCACCCAGCCCACCACAAACATACCGATGCCGCTGCTCAGCCACACCAGCGTGCTCTGCGCCGCCAGCGCATGCCCGGCCCATACCGACAAGCCCATCAACACCGTCATCAGCAGGCCCAGCGCCAGTTCCAGGCGCAAGTAAAACCACGCCGAAAACAGCGCGAGTAGCACCGCCGGCGATATCCACAGGCTGCCGACGGCCCATTCCGGGCGCGACAACAGCACCGCCACGGCGACCACAATCAACGGGATGCCGACAAAGTGGCTGGCGATATTGCGCGGGTCGCGGTGGTAGGCGGCGTATTGGCTGAGGTGGTCGACGAGGCTTTTCATTGTTGTTCCTCCTGTAGGATGCTTGATCATGCCCTGCCAGCCTGCGATTGACTGTCAGCTGGGCGACAATCTTCGGAGTGCTCATGGACACAGAGAAATGGCGTACTCGCTTGGCCTCTGGCCACTGGTTCAGCCACCTGCCTGAGCCTTTTCAGCATAGCCTGCTGGCCCACGCCCGGCAGCGGCAGCTGGCGGCGGGGCAAACCCTGTTCAAGCGTGGTGACCCACCCTGTGGCCTGTACGCGGTGCTCGACGGCGCCTTGCGCATCAGCGCGGTGAATGAGCACGGCAAGGAAGCACTGTTGAGCCTGGTGGAATCACCCTTTTGGCTGGGTGAGATTTGCCTGTTCGACGGCCTGCCTCGCACCCATGACGCCTGCGCCGTCGGGCCGTGTACGCTGCTGCAGGTGCCACAGCAGGCGCTGCTGAATATCCTCAATGAAAGCCCGCAGTACTGGCGCGACCTGGCGTTGTTGATGAGCCAGAAACTGCGCCTGAGTTTTATCAATATCGAGCAACTGAGCCTGATGCCGGCCTCGGTGCGCCTGGCCCATCGGTTGTTGATGATCGTTGAGGGTTACGGCGAGGCGGAGTATTCAAAAAGCGTGCTGCAACTGCCCCAGGAAGACCTGGCCGCGATGTTGAGCCTGTCACGCCAGACCACCAACGCCTTGCTCAAGGACCTGCAGGCCCAAGGCATCGTGCGCCTGGGTTACGGCGAGATCGAAATCCTCGACGCCCGGCGACTGCGTGAGGCGGCGCACACCTGAGGGTGTTAGCCTGCAAACCTGATTAATCGAGGTGTGTTATGCGCGTGCTGTTAGTGGAACATGAATCCGAAGAGGCACAGCGGATGGCCCAGGGCTTGAACGAGGCCAGTTACAGCGTCGAAGTCGCGGCCAATGGCATGGCGGCGTTGCGCCTGGTTGAAAGCACTGAGTACGACCTGGTGATCCTGGATGTGATGCTGCCAGGCCTGAATGCCTGGAAATTGCAGCAGGCGATTCGGTTGAAGGGTGAGACTCCGGTGCTGTTCCTGACCACGCCGGGCGGGATTGAAGACCGCTTGCGTGGGCTGGAACTGCATGAGGATGATTATTTGCTCAAGCCGTTTGATGCCAAGGTACTTGTCGCGCGAGCCAGGAAGTTACTGCGTCGGGATCGTGGGCGCTGATTGATCCGGGATTTGCTGCGCCTGAACTACCGCTTTCGCGAGCAAGCCCGCTCCCACATTTTGATTTGTAAACACAGTTAAATGTGGGAGCGGGCTTGCTCGCGAAGAGGCCATCAAAAACACCAAACATCCCTCTAACGCAACCCATCGCGAAACTGCCCCGGCGTCACCCCCGTCCAGCGCTTGAACGCTCGGCTGAAACTGCTGGTATCGGCAAACCCAAGCAAATAACTGATCTCGGCCAATGAGCAGTGCGGATCACGCAAGTGCAGCAGCGCCAGATTCTCGCGGCACTCGTTAAGCAACGCATCAAACCGACAGCCTTCATCCGCCAAATGCCGCTGCAAGCTGCGCAGGCTCAGGTGCAACGCCTGGGCAATGCGCTCGGCACTCGGCTCGCCCTCCGGTAATTGTTCCTCGATCGCCCTGCGCACCTTGCGCTCCCAAGTCAGCGGTTGCAGTTGGGCAAGAGTGCGCTTGAGCACGGTTTCGTTGTGCTCGGCCAATTCGGGGTTGGCGTCATCCAGGTGGCTGTCGAAGTCCTGGGCGGAAAATTCAAGACGGTCTTCCTCGGCAGCGAAAAACACCGGTGCGCGAAATACCGTGTGCCAGGGTTTTGGATCCGCCGGTTCCGGCCGCCGCAGGTACACTGCCAACGGCGCGTAGTCACGGCCCAGGCGATTACGGCAGGTGCGCACATAGATCGCTGCAAACGCATCAATCGCTTCCAGCGCGGGTGCCGGGCTGTCCGCAGGTTTCAGCAGACGAAAGCGGTAACGCTCGCCATCTCGGCTAAGCTCCAGGGTCAGCGCATCGCTGACCACCTGGTGATACCGCACGATGCGCTCAAACACCTCACGCAAGCTGCCGCTGGCCACCAGTGCATAACCCAGCGCATGGAAGGTGGTGGGGCTGACGAACCGCGACACCCGCAACCCAATCGCCGGGTCGCCACTGGCCTGCACCGCCAGTTCCCACAAGCGCGTGGTGGCCGACAGCGGGTAACGCGCATTCGGGTCGTCCATCTGCTGCGGGTCGAGCCCGGCCTCGATGCACAGCGCGGCGCTGTCCAGGTTGAGGGCGTCGAGCTGCTTGCGCAGGGCGCGGGTCCAACTGGCGAGGGAGGTGGGTTCAGTCATGGTGATTGGCGCTTGCGGTCAACAGGTTGGCGTCCGGGGCTAGCGTCCGGCCCGATCGCTTGGGGCAGGATGGACGTATCACTTAACAAGAGGATGGGAGCATGGACGGTACTTCTGCAAGTCCCCAACAGATGAACGCGCAACAGCGCTCGGCAAAAATCCGCGAAGTGGTGCTCGCCGAAGGCCTGCGGTTGCGCCAACAGCACCCCTGGCTACTGCATCAGGACGCATTGGGCGCGGGCATCCTGGCCTTTGCCTTGCTCGGCATGCTTGGCTCGGCGGCGCTCTATATCACCGGCCATATGGCCTGGTGGGCGTGTTTGCTGCTCAATGCCTTCCTCGCTTCGCTGACCCACGAGCTGGAACACGACCTGATCCACAGCATGTACTTTCGCAAGCAACGTGTGCCACACAACCTGATGATGGGCCTGGTGTGGCTGGCGCGGCCGAGCACCATAAACCCGTGGATACGCCGGCATTTGCACCTTAACCACCACAAGGTGTCCGGCACCGAAACCGATATGGAAGAGCGCGCCATCACCAATGGCGAGCCCTGGGGGTTCGCGCGGTTGCTGATGGTGGGGGATAACCTGATGTCAGCGTTTATCCGTATGTTGCGGGCCAAAACCTGGAGTCACAAACTCAAGATCCTCAAACGCTCGCTGCTGGTGTACGCACCGCTGGCGCTGCTGCATTGGGGCGCGTGGTATGTGTTTCTGGGTTTTCATGCCGCCAATGGCATCGCCAGCCTGATGGGCGCGCCCATCGCCTGGTCCGCCGGCACCTTGCAGATGATGCAGGTGATCGATATCGCCGCCGTGGTGATCATCGGCCCTAACGTGCTGCGCACTTTTTGCCTGCATTTTGTCAGCTCCAACATGCACTATTACGGCGATGTGGAACTGGGCAACGTGATCCAGCAGACCCAAGTGCTGAACCCCTGGTGGATGTGGCCGTTGCAGGCGTTCTGCTTCAATTTTGGCAGCACCCATGGCATCCACCATTTTGTGGTGAAGGAGCCGTTCTACATCCGTCAGATGACCGCCAAGGTGGCGCACAAGGTGATGCGCGAGATGGGCGTGCGCTTCAATGATATCGGCACATTTACTCGCGCCAATCGGCTTGAGCGCCAGGAACGGCCGGACGCCGAACTGGCTTTCAGCAAGCAATAAACGCCAGCGGCAGGTCGCGGATCTGTTCGCGCAGCGGCGGCTGGTAGTGGTCGTCGCTGATCAGCTCATGCAGCAGCTCTTCGCGCAGTTGGTGGAACTCGAAGCTGCTGCGCTGGCGCGGATGGGGCAGGGCGATGTCCACCACCTGCTTGATACGCCCAGGTCGCGGCTCCATCACCACCACGCGGTCGGCCAGAAAAATCGCTTCTTCCACATCGTGGGTCACCAGCACCGTGGTGATTTTGGCGCGGGCGCGAATGGCCAACAGCTCGTCTTGCATCTGCTGACGGGTCAGCGCATCGAGGGCGCCGAACGGCTCGTCCAGCAGCAGAATACGCGGGCTGGCCACCAGGCCACGGGCGATTGCCACACGCTGCGCCATGCCGCCGGACAGCTGATGCGGATAAGCGCGGGTAAAGTCGGTAAGGCCCACCAATTCGATAAAGTCACCGATGCGCCGGTTGCGCTCAGCCTCGCTCAACGGCTCGTTGACCAGGCCCAGGCCGATGTTTTCTGCGACGGTCAGCCAGGGGAATAACCGGTGCTCCTGGAACACGATGCCGCGTTCGCCGCCGATACCCTTTACGGCGTGGCCGTCCACCCGAATCTCGCCACGAAACTGCGTATCCAGCCCCACCAGCAGGCGCAGCAGGGTGGATTTGCCGCAGCCGCTTGCGCCCACAATCGCCACAAACTCGCCCTCGGCAATGTCCAGGTTGAATTCGCGAATCGCCTCCAGCTCAAAGCCGTCGACGTCAAAGGTCTTGCCCACATGGTTGAAGCTGACGATAGGTGCGTTCATGCGTGTCTCCAGCGCGTGGCGCGGGTTTCGATGCGTTGGCCGATAAGGTTGAGAGCGGCGCCGGTGAGGCCGACCAGCAGCATGCCGGCCATGATCAGGTCCATGCGCAGCAACTGTTGGGCGCCGATCATCAGGCTGCCGATGCCGCCATTGGAGGGCATGAAATACTCCGCGCCGATGGTGCCCAGCCAGGCATAGATCAGGCTCAGGCGCAGGCCGGCGAAGATCCCCGCCGCCGCGCCCGGCAGCACCAGACGGCGCAGGCGCTGGAACAGGTTCAGACGCAGCACTTGTGCGGCTTCGTGCAACTGTGGCGACAGGTTCAACACGCTGCGCTGCGTGGCGATAAACAGCGGAAAAAACGCCGCCAGGGCGATAAACACCCACTTGGCCAATTCACCCAGGCCGAACCAGGCGGTGAGTAATGGCACCCAGGCGAAAATCGCGATCTGACGCAGTGCGGCCAACGTCGGCCCGAGTACTCGCTCGCTGCGTCGCGACAAACCCAGCCACAAGCCCATGGCAAACCCCAGGCCGGCGCCAAGCAGCAAGCCACCCAGCGTGCGGCCGAGGCTTTTGCCCAATGCGCCGGACAGGCTGCCATCCAGCACACCTGCGCCTGTGGTTTGCAGCACGGCCCATGGGCTGACCAGAATATTCGGGTCGACCCAAGCGAGATCCGTCGCCACCTGCCACAACGCCAGCAAGAGCAGCGGCAACAACCACGGTTGCAGGCGTTGCCACCCTTGATAGCGCGGGCCACGCCGAATCTGCGCGGTGGCCGGGTGCGGCCAGTGCACCCATTTGCGGTCCAGCCAGCCGATGCCGCGATCCATCACCACGCCCAGCACACCGATGACCACGATGCACACGAAGACGATATCGAGCATGAACAACTGGCGTGCCCAGACCATCAGGTAGCCGATGCCTTCGCTGGAGGCCAGCAACTCCACGGCCAGCAACGAGGTCCAGCCCGCCGCCAGCGCCAGGCGCACACCGGCCATGAAGGCCGGCAATGCAGCGGGCAGGATCAGCCGACGAATCAGCAGGTGAGTGGGCAGGCGCAGCACGCGGGCAGCTTCACGCAGGTTGGGTTGCGCGTCACGCACGCCGACCAGCGTGTGCAGGGTGACGGGCACCACAATCGCCTTCACCAGCACCACCAGTTTCAAGGTTTCGCCGATGCCGAAAAACACCATGAACAACGGGATCCAGGCCAGGGTCGGCACTTGCGACAACGCGCTGAACGTGGGGAACACCAAGCGTTCGGCGCGCGCGCTGAAACCTAATAGCGCGCCCAATAAGGCTCCCGCGCCGATACCGGCCAACAGTCCCCAGCACAAACGCTGCAAGCTGATCGCCAGGTTGCTCCATAGCTCGCCGCCGGCCAGTTCCACGGCGCTGCTCCACACCAGTGAAGGTGCGGGCAAAATTTGTTCGCTCATCCACTGATGACGGCTGGCCAACCACCACAGCGCAAACAAAGCCAGCGGTAAGAACCAGGGCAGCAGACGCTCACTGAGCAAGGGCCAGCGCGGCGCGGGGGCTGGAAGAGGCAGGCTCAACTGTGAAGTGCGGGCCATGGCAGACCTCCCTCGGCGTTATGTGATTTTGATCTTATAAAAATTGAATCAAGATGATTGTGAGATAAGAAAAATCATTTAAAGCCTCTGCCCAGCACGCATCCAATGCATTCGAAGAATATTTTCGATGCTGTTTATGCATACGCCTCTGGAACCGGCGTTTCTGCTCATATAGTCCAAAAAGCTATTAAATTGTGAATTTATAGTATTTAAAGTTTTGCTCGGGCTATGCCTACTTTCTGCTCCCCAGGCGACCGTCGCCCACCAGGAGCTGCGCTTATGAAACTGCCCTTCAAACGTCTGATCAGCCTGTTCGCGGGCACCGCGCTGGCCGGGTTGGTACACGCCGCCGACCTCAAGGAAATCCGCATCGCCGTGCCCGACCTGAGTGCCGGCAGCCAGCACAGCGGCGGCGGTATAACGGATGTATTGCGCGAGCAGCAGATCTTCGAAAAGGCCTTTGCCGACCAAGGCATCAAGATTCAGTGGAATTACTTCAAGGGCGCCGGTCCCGTGATCAATGAAGCCTTCGCCAATGGCCAGGTAGACCTGGCCTACCTGGGCGATCTGGCGGCGATCATCGGTCGCTCCAATGGGCTGGACACGCGTTTGCTCAGCGCCACGGCACGTGACGTCAAGCAGTACCTGGGCGTGGTGCCGGGCTCGGGGATCAAGACCCTGCAAGACCTCAAGGGCAAACGTGTGGCGGTGTTCCGTGGCACGGCCAGCCAGTTGTCGTTCGACAGTGCATTGGCCAGCCAGGGCTTGAATGAAAAGGACTTGAAAGTCATCAACCTGGATTTCAACGCGGCGGGTGCGGCATTGGCCGCCAAGCAGATTGATGCGACTTGGGGCGGTTCGAACCTGACGGCGTTGCAGGCCAAAGGGCTGGCGGAAATACCGCTTACCACCAAGGACCTCGGCGGTGCCGGCAGCGTCCAGGCGGTGCTGGTGGGCAGCAAACAATTTGTCGATGAACACCCTGATGCGATGGCCAAGCTGCTCAAGGCCCAGCAGCAAGCGGTGCAATGGTTGACCACCGACAGCAACAAGCAGGCCTATATCGAGTTGGTGTCGGGGCGTGCCAGTTATCCGCCGGTGATCCTGACCAACGACTTGAAAGACCAGCAGCTCAGCGAGATTTTCCCGGCGACGCTGGATCCGGTGTTCCTGGGCAAGTTGCAGGGTGCGGTGGACTTGGCGTCCAAGGAACGGTTGATTCGCAAGTCGTTTCAGGTGAGTGACTGGGTGGCGCCGAACCTGGCGGCCGCGGGGCTCTGACAGAGGTGGGTTAAGACAGTTGTTCCCACATTTGGAATGCATTCCAACCTGTGGGAGCGGGCTTGCTCGCGAAGAGGCCCATCAAACCGCCACACTCACCTCCTGCCTATCTACCTCAACCAGCGTCTCAATCATCGCCTTCGCCGCCGGCGACAACCTCGACCCCGTGCGGCTGACGATCCCGCACCGTGCACTCATGGTCTCCATGTTCTGCGGCAGGTTGCGCCAGTGCAGCAGCACCAGCGAACCCTGTGCGATGTCCTCGGCAAAGGCTTCCTCGGTGCCCACGCCGATGGCATTCGATTGCAGCACGATTTTTGCCAGCGCCGGGAAGTGTTCAGTCTGAATGCTGGGTGAAAAGTCCATGCGCCCACTCAGGTTCGCCAGCAGTTTACGAATGCCCTGGGAGATCAGCGGCGAGGCCAGCGGGTAGTCGAACATGTCGTTGGTCGACAGGCTGTCCTTGGCCAGCAACGGGTGCCCCGGGCGGCAGAAAAACACGCCGCGCTTGGGCGTCAATGCGCGGGTCTGGAAGTTCGGGTCGGCCTCGAACTGGCGGATGTCGGCGATAAAAAACTCGATCTCCTCGCGGCTCAAGGCGCGGCTGAGTTTCTCCCAGTTATCCACCTGGAAACGGGTGCGGATTTTCGGGTGCGCGCCGATAAACCGCGCCACTGCATCCGGCACCAGTTTTACCGCTGGCGCCGGGCCGCAACCAAAGCGCAGGTCGCCGGCGTCGAGCTTGGTCATGCGCGTGACTTCACTACTCAGCAGCGCCGCGCCGTGCACCAGGGTCAAGGCATGTTGCAGCACCACCTGGCCCTCTGGCGTGGGGCGCAGGTCCTTGTGGCCACGGTCGACCAGCACGCAGCCGAACTCCTGTTCCAGCCCTTGGATGCTGCGGCTGAACGCCGGCTGGGTGATGCCCATGGCGTCGGCTGCGCGCACGAAACTGCGGTGTTCGTTGAGGGCGATGAAGTACCGAAGTTGGCGAAGATCCATATGCTTTCCCGGCATTTGAAAAATAGGTCGAAGGCATTTGCGACCGTGGGAGCTGAGGTTTTAAATGCAAGCTCTTATTCCGTCAACGAAGCATTGGTTCATTTGCTAGATCTAAAATGCATATGAATAGAGCGTTGCAGGAAAGCATCCCACCATCAGCAGGCACATGAGGGTCATCACAATGAGCAACGCCGCATTAGCTGTTCAACCCGTCGCCCAGGCGCTCGACATCCACCCGGTGGCCGGCCGCATCGGCGCCGAGATCCGTGGCATCAAACTCTCCGGTGACCTGGATGCCGCCACCGTCGAGGCCATCCAGCAAGCGCTGGTGCAGTACAAAGTGATCTTCTTCCGCGAACAAACCCACCTTGATGACCAGAGCCAGGAAGCCTTCGCGCACCTGCTCGGCGAGCCGATCGCACACCCGACGGTGCCGGTGCGCGACGGCACGCGCTTCCTGCTGGAACTGGATGGCGCCCGTGGCCAGCGCGCCAATTCCTGGCACACCGACGTGACCTTCGTGGATGCCTACCCGAAAGCCTCGATCCTGCGTTCGGTGCTGGCGCCAAAATCCGGTGGCGACACGGTGTGGGCCAACACGGCCGCCGCCTACAACGACCTCAGCGTCGACCTGCGCGCACTCGCCGACAACCTGTGGGCCGTGCACAGCAACGAGTACGACTATGCTGGGCGCAAGCCGGATGTGTCGGTAGAAAAGCTCGAGGAATACCGCAAAATCTTTACCTCCACCGTGTATGAAACCGAGCACCCAGTGGTGCGTGTACACCCGGTCAGCGGCGAAAAAACCTTGCTGCTGGGCCATTTCGTCAAACGCCTCAAAGGCTATTCCCAGACCGAATCGGCGCAGCTGTTCAACCTGCTGCAAGGCCACGTCACCCGCCTGGAAAACACCGTGCGCTGGCGCTGGAACACCGGCGACGTGGCGATCTGGGACAACCGCGCGACTCAGCATTACGCGGTGGACGACTACGGCACCCAGGAGCGCATCGTTCGCCGGGTCACGCTCAAGGGCGATGTGCCGGTGAGTGTGCAAGGGCAGCGCAGCCAGACCACAAAGGGATTATGAGTTAAGTTGCAGATCAAAAATGTGGGAGCGGGCTTGCTCGCGAATGCGGTGGATCAGTCAGTATATTTGTAACTGACAGACCGTATTCGCGAGCAAGCCCGCTCCCACATGGGTTTTGTGGTGATTACCAGACGCCGATTTTTACCACCTTCTCCGCCTCAGGCTCACCGTACCGAAACCATTGGCCACGCGAGTCCACCTCCGCATGGCTGATGGTGGTGCGCCGCTTCAACCCGCGCAGCCACTCGAACAAATACCCCAAGTGAGTTTCGCGCACCGCCGCATAGGCCGGATCGGCGCCCAGGTCGTGTAACTCCTGCGGGTCATTCTGCAGGTCAAACAGCTGTGGACGAAAACCGTCATAGGCCAGGTATTTCCAACGTTCACTGCGCACCATGGTCATGCGGCAGCGGTCGATAGGCTGCGCCAGGCGCTCGCGAGCCGGAGCCTGGAAGGCGTAGTCGTATTCGGCGATGGCGTAGTTGCGCCAGGTGATGGGTTCGCCGTGCAGCAGCGGGATCAGCGAGCGGCCTTCCAGGCGATGGTCTGCGGCGGGCAAGCCCAGGGCATCGAGGAACGTTGGCAGCGCGTCGATGGTTTCCGCCAGGCGCTCATCCACCGTGCCACGGCTGATATCGGCACTGGCACGCGGGTCGCGCACGATCAGCGGAATGCCCACCGCAGGCTCCAGCAAGAACTCTTTTTCGCCGAGGAAGTGGTCGCCGAGGAAGTCGCCATGGTCACTGGTGAACACGATCAGTGTGTCGTCCCAGCGGCCGTTGCTTTGCAGAAAATCGAACAGCCGCCCGAGTTGATCATCGACTTGTTTGATCAGGCCCATATAGGTTGGAACCACCGTGAGCCGCACTTCATCACGGGAAAAATTCACGCTTTCCTGATGCTGACGGAACGCCTGGTAAACCGGATGATCGCTGGTGTGCGCAGGTTGAATCGGCGCCTGGATATGCTCGGCGCCATACAGTGCGTGATACGGCGCCGGGGCGATGTAGGGCCAGTGCGGCTTGATGTATGACAGGTGCAAACACCACGGCTGCTCGCCTTGTTCAGCGATAAAGTCGATGGCGCGGTCGGTGGTGTAGACGGTTTCCGAATGCTCCTCTGCTACTCGAGCAGGCAGCCCGGCGTTGCGCATATGCCAGCCGCTGAGTACCTCACCGTTTTCGCCGGCAGCGGCGTTGGCCCATTCATGCCATGGGTTGGTGCCGTCGTAGCCGTGCTCGCGCAGGTACTGAGTGTAGGGCGCAGACTCGCGCTTTTCTGCGAACAGCGGGCTGTCGGGGTAGATGCCGTCATGGCGCAAATAAGCGTCGAAGCCCACCTCGTTGAAAGGCTCGGCCTGCGGGCTTTCAGGGTCGATATTCAGGCGCTGCAACGCCTCCAGGTTCGGCGTGGCGTGGGTCTTGCCCACCAGCGCAGTGCGGATGCCATGGGGGCGCAGGTAGTCGCCGATGGTCAGTTCTTCCAAGGGCAGCGGCACCGCGTTCCACGCCACCTGATGGCTGCTGACATAGCGCCCGGTGTACGCCGACATCCGCGACGGCCCGCAAATGGTGCCCTGGGTGTAAGCGTGGCTGAAACGCACACCAGCGGCGGCGAGGCGGTCGATATTTGGCGTGTGCAAATGCGCGTGGCCGTAGCACGACAGGTAATCGCGGCGCAGTTGATCGCACATGATGTAGAGCACATTGCGCACGGGTTGGGAGTTGGACATGAGGCTTCACCGAACGGAGGACAGGTGAAGGTTTTCGCTGTTCGGGCAGGGCGCTGGCAAGTGCATTTTAGGACTGGGTTTTATGCAGGGAATGCATGGGTGTTGCTACTGGCGCTTTCGCGAGCAAGCCCGCTCCCACAGGGAGAATGCGCTTCAAATGTGGGAGCGTGCTTGCTCGCGAAAGCGCCCGCTCAGACGGCGACATTCTCCAGCGCGCACACGTCCTCATCCAGCTCATCCATCTGCTTGATCTGCTCAATCATCGCCTCCGCCAACGGCGACAGCCGATACCCCGCACGGCTGACAATCCCATAGCGCGTATAGCGCTCCTCCAGATCCTCCGCCAGCCCCTCAATCTTCAAACACACCAACTCACCCCGCGCCATATGCAGCACATCGCTGTTGGCACTGACGATGCCGATCGCATCCGAGCGCAACACCACACCCATCAGGCTGTAGCCGTTTTCACACTCCACATTGGGCAGGTAATCCGGCCGGCCGCTGAGGTCGACGATGACCTTGCGCAGGTTCGGCGGGCGAATTGTCACCGCCAGCGGGTAGCTCATCAGCTCGGCGGCGCTGACGCTTTCGCGCTCGGCCAGCGGGTGCCCGGCGCGGCAGCAGAAGTACCAGCGCCGCGCACGCAGGCGGTGGGTGTGGTAGTCCGGGTTGGCCTCGAAGTGGCGGGTGTCGGCGACGAAAAATTCGAACTCTTCGCTGAGCAGGCGCTTGCTCAAACTTTGCCAGTCATCCACCTGGAACTGCACGCGGGCCTTTGGGTAGCGCCCGATAAAACTGCCGATGGCACGCGGGATCAACCCGGCAGCGGGCGCCGGGCCGCAGCCGAAGCGCAGTTCACCGGCTTCCAGGCCATTGAACTGGCTGATCTCGTTGGCCAGTTGCTGCGCGCCGCTGACCAGGCGCCGTGCATGTTCGAGCAGCACCTGGCCCTGTTTGGTCGGCGCCAGGTCCTTGCGGCCACGGTCCACCAGTTGGCAACCAGCACTGTGTTCCAGCGCTTGGATGCTGCGACTGAACGCCGACTGCGACAGGTTCACGGCCAACGCTGCCGCGACAAAACTGCGTTGTTCGGCAAGGGCTATGAAGTGGCGAAGTTGGCGTAAGTCGATATGCATTTTTCACATCAAAAATATCCGGGAAATGCATTGGCTATGCATTAGGTCGACTCCTTATAAAGGCTATCTCTTATGCAGTAAATGTTCGATAAAACATAAATAAATAACATTTGGGAATATCTATTGATGGATATTTCCGGGTTTCGGAGCCGCTTATGAGTCTGTTGAAGTCCTTGCCCCTGGCCATGTTGGTGGCCGGCAGCACCAGTTGGTCGCCGACCCAGGCCGCCGAAACACCTGCGCCTGCCGGCAAGGGCGAAAACGCCAGCGGCCAGCTTGAGACCGTCACGGTGACCGCCCGGCGGCGCACCGAAAGCGCCCAGGAAGTGCCGACGCCCATGAGCGTCATCGGCGGCCAGGCGCTGGAGAGCCAGCGGGTCTACCGCATTCAGGATTTGCAGCAACTGGTGCCCAGCGTCAACGTCGCCTACATGCATGCGCGCCAGTCCAGCGTGTCGATTCGCGGGTTGGGCAACAACCCGGCCAGCGACGGCCTGGAAGGCAGCGTGGGGCTGTATATCGACAACGTGTACCTTGGGCGGCCGGGCATGGCGGTGTTCGACTTGATGGACATCGAGCAGATCGAAGTCTTGCGCGGCCCGCAAGGCACCTTGTTCGGCAAGAACACCACGGCGGGTGTGATCAATATCAGCACGCGCGCGCCTAGCTTCACTCCGGAGCGCAGCATTGAAACCTCGTTGGGCGAGGACGGTTATTTCCAGACCAAGGGCACGATTTCCGGCCCGCTCACCGACGATCTGGCGGGGCGTTTTTCGGCCTATCGCACACGCAGCGATGGCGACATCAAGAACGAATACGACGGCCATGATCTTAACGGCGGCTCACGCCAGGGCTTTCGCGGGCAGTTGCTGTACAAGCCCAGCGACACCTTCAACCTGCGTTGGATCGGCGACTACAACGAAGAAGACTCCAGCGCCGGCACCCGCGTGCTGTACAGCACCGGGCCAACCATCAATGGCACCAATCTCTATCAATCCCGGGCCGCAGCGGCAGGCGCAACCCTGGTGGACGGCACGCACCGTAAGGTCAACCTGGACAGCGACCAACATGTCACCGTGTTCCAGGGCGGCACGTCCCTTGAGGCTAACTGGACGCTACCAAGCGACTTCACGCTGACCTCGGTCAGCTCGTATCGCTGGTGGAATTTCACCCCGCGCAATGACGACGGCCTTAACGTGCCGGCGTCGTATAACGCTGGCGTGTCGGTAGAGGATAAACAGTGGTCCCAGGAATTCCGCCTGGCGTCACCTACCGGTGGTTTCTTCGACTATGTGCTGGGCGCCTACTACTTCGGCAACTCGCTGGATAACAAATCCTTCGCCTATTACGGGCCCAAGGCGGACATCTGGAATGGCACGCCGACCGGCGCGCTGAATGATGTAAGCAGCGTCGGCAACGGGCATATCCGCACCGACAGTTTTGCCCTGTTCGCCCAAGGCACCTGGCACCTCACCGAGCGCCTGGATTTCACCGCCGGTGTGCGCGGCACTTACGAAGAAAAAAGCGCCTGGGTCAACCGCAACGCGCCAGTGGGTGGCGCTGCGGTCACCGGCGCCGCTGCCACGGCGCGGCGAGGGCGCACCGGCGCGTATGACTCCGGCGATCTCAACCAGTACAGCGCCACGCCGTCGGGGCTGCTCAACCTGAGTTATCACTTCAACGATAATTTGCTGGGCTATGCGACGTTGTCCCATGGCGAGAAGTCCGGCGGGGTCAACTTGGTGGTGGGCTCTGCGCCGACGGCCGGGGCGGATTCGCTGCTGGTGGGCACCGAGCGCGCCAACAACGCCGAGTTGGGGTTTAAAAGCACGCTGTGGGACCGCCGCCTGCAACTCAATGCCAACCTGTTCTGGACCCAGGTCAACGGCTACCAGACCAACGCCTACGACCAGGAAAATCGTGTGCAATACCTGACCAACGCCGGTTCGGTGCGCTCGCGCGGCGTGGAAGTGGAAAGCACGCTGGTGCCGATCCGGGGCCTGACGTTGAATATCAATGGCTCGTTCAACGATGTAAGTTACCTGTCGTACAAAGATGCACCATGCCCACCGGAAGTCAGCTTGCGCCCGGGTGCGCCGGCCTCCTGCGACTTGAGCGGTCACCAAGTGGTGGGCGCGTCCAAGTGGATCGCCAACGCCAACGGCGAGTACAAGTGGAACCTGGATAACGGCTTCGAACCCTACGTGACCGCCAGCTACGCATTCCGCTCCAAAGCGGTAGGCACGGTCGAGGATTCCGACTATGGGCAGATTCCGGCCTACGCGGTGGTCAACCTCTCTACCGGCCTGCGCGGCAACTACCAGCAGGGGCAGTGGGATGTGTCGTTGTGGCTGAAAAACGCCTTCGACAAAACCTACTACACCACCCTGTGGACCGGCGGCAATGGCGGCTACGAAGGCTTGCTGGGCACGCCGCGCACCTTAGGCGTGACTGGGCGCTACGACTTCTGAACCAGTGCGATAGGTGGCCGGGCTGAACACCCGCGTCACCACCAGCATCGCCAGCACCGTGACCGTCAGCACCACCCAGGCGCTGACGAAGTTGCCGGTGATTTCGCGCAGCCAGCCGGTCAGCCATGGCGAAACCGCGTTGATCAAAAAGCCCACGCCCTGCACGAAGGCCGCCAGTTGCCCGGCCTGACGTGGGTCGCGGTGGTGGTCGAGGGTCAGCAGCAGGCTCAGGGCGAAACACGCGCCCAGGCCAAAACCGCACAAGGCGACCCACAGGTGGGGATACTCGAGCGGTGCGAGGATCAGGCCGAGGTAGCCGATGGTCTGTGCCAACAGGCTGATGCCGAGCAGCGGGCGACGGTCGATACCGCGTTGTGCCAACACTGGCATCAGCAGCGCGGCGATCACCTGGAAGATGGTCATGAATGCCAGCAACGAACCGCTCGGCAACACGCCCCAACCCAGTTGCTGGTAGTAGGCCGGCAGCCACGCGACCATGCTCATGTAGCCGCAATTCACCAGCCCGAAATACAACGCCAGCAGCCACGCCCGACGATTGCGCAGCCCTTTGAAGGCAGGCGCGATTTGCTGGTTTCTCGCCGCGCCCAACGGCAGCCAGGCCCACAGCAGCAACGCCCCCAACGCAGGTAACAGCCACACGCCGAGCCCCGCCTGCCATTGCTGAAAATGCGTGGCCACCAGCGGGCTGAGCAACGCCGCCAGCCCGCCGCCAGCCATCAACGAGGCCGAGTACACGCCCATCGCCACCGGCACGCGGTGATGAAATTCGCGCTTGATCATCGCCGGCACCAACGCCTGGATCAGCGCCACACCGGCGCCGCCCAGCAACGCCGTGACCAGCAGCGCCGCTGCCTGGCCCATCAACCAGCGCGCCAGGCACGCCAGCAGAATCATCATCAAGCCCAACGCGATGCCGCGCCGCTCGCCCAGGCGCGCTTCCACGCGCACGCCAACCAGCGCCACCAGGCCCATGCACACCACCGGCAGGCTGGTGAGCAGGGCGCTGCTCTGGAAGCTCAGGCCGGTGGCCTGGCGGATCTCGCCGAGCAAGGGGCTGATGGAACTGAGGATGGGGCGCAGGTTGAGGCCCAGTACGACCAAAAGGCCCCAGCCGGCGAGTTTTCCCGCGAATGAATGGTTGAACGTCATGCACGGCCTGTCGTCTGGGCAAAAGAGGCGTGAAGTATGGCCAGCCGCCAGAGTATTCTGAAATTAAATATAACCATGCCAACCAGTGGCAAACGCAATGGTGAAAAGCATGTTTGATCCTGTGTTGTTGCGCAGTTTTGTCGCGGTGGTGGATTGCGGCAATTTCACCCGCGCTGCCGAGCGCCTGCACTTGACCCAATCCACCGTGAGCCAGCAGATCCGCCGCCTGGAGGACGCGGTGGCGTGCCAGTTGCTCGACCGTGACCAGCGGCGCGTGGTGGCCACCGCCGAGGGCGAGCGTTTGCTGGCGTACGCGCGGCGCATCCTCGCTCTGCATGAAGAGGCCGCCGATGTGTTGATCAACCAGCAAAGCGACGGCGTATTGCGCCTGGGTGTGCCGGAGGACTTTGCCGCCGAACGCCTGATGCCGTTGCTGTCGGCCTTCGTTGTGGCCTACCCGCGCGTGCGGCTGGAAGTTACCAGTGGTCTGGGCCCGGAATTGCAGCGCCAATACCGCGCCGGTGAGTTCGACGTGTTGCTGGTCAAGCAGATGGGTGACAGCGAGGACTGCGTGGCCTCGTGGCCGGAACCCTTGTGTTGGGTCGACAGCCGCGAGATGCCTTCGCTTGGGCGCGACCCGCTGCCCCTGGTGGCGTTTCCGGTAGGCGGTTTGTACCGCAATGAAATGCTGCACCACCTGGAAGTCGGTGGCTGGCGTTGGCGTATCGGCTATTCCAGCGCCAGTTTGGCCAGTGTGTGTTCGGCGGTGGCGGCGGGGTTGGGTATCAGCCTGTTGCCGCAACGGGTGGTGCAGCCTGGGCATGTTGTGCTCGGTGACGACAGTGGCTTGCCCATGGTTCAGGGCGTGCGCCTGGCGCTGTATGGCCGCAGCGGCCTGGGGGCAGCGGGGCAAACGTTGCAGCGGCAATTGCTCGATTTATGCGCCAACAATCCATCTTGAAGCGTTCGACGAGTGTTTTTTGTGGCAAGCCCGCTCGCCACAATCCATGCTTTCAATGAATATTTTTTATGCCTCTAAAGCATTGAAAAACGACCCCTTCGCCACAGGCCACGGAAGACGTGGGCTTGGCGTTTCAGGTTGTTTCGTTTATTCAGTTTTGATCTATCTATAACTTCAAAGATTACTTTAAGAGATAAGCGTCTAGCCCCGATGATTCAGCCCTCGACGGCCGCTTTGGCAGGCCTGTCGGTTTTTTTGTGTGAAAACCGTAGGGAGTGAATCAATGGGCAATGTCCAGACCGCCGCCAGTGCACCCGAGGCGCAGTGGCGCCAGGCACCGGGTGGTGATTTGGTCGACCTTGGCCGGCCGCACCGCGCGCCGTTGGGGCAGTTGCGTTTACAGAAAACCCCGAAGCGTTTTTCGAGCCGTCGCGAGGGGATTCTGCTCGGGTTGCTGGTGTTGGCCCTGCACGGTGCGGTGATCTATTGGGTGAGCCAGAAGCCCACGCCGGTGCTGCCGATTGTGCCGCCGGAAATCCCGCCGATGACCATCGAATTTTCCCAGCCGGCACCGCCGGTGGTGGAGCCGCCTCCGCCTGTACCGCCACCACCGCCGCCACCTGTGGTTGAGCCACCGCCGCCGGTTGTCGATGAGTTGGCCGCCAAGCCTGCACCGCCAAAACCTGTTCCAAAACCCAAACCAAAACCGGTGCCGAAACCAGAACCCAAGCCTGTGCCGAAAGCGGTCGAGCAACCGCCTGCGCCACCGACGCCTGCGCCTCCTGCTCCGCCAGCACCGGCTGCTCCACCGTCACCCGCACCGGTGACACCGGCTTCAGCCAACGCCGCGTACTTGAAGAACCCGGCGCCGGAGTACCCGTCACTGGCCCAGCGCCGTGGTTGGGAAGGCACGGTGTTGTTGCGCGTGCATGTGTTGGCCAGCGGCAAGCCGGGTGAGATCCAGATTCAGAAAAGCAGCGGTCGCCAGCAACTCGACGACGCCGCACTGACCGCCGTAAAGCGTTGGAGCTTTGTGCCGGCCAAGCAGGGCGATGTGGCCCAGGACGGCTGGGTCAGCGTCCCGATCGATTTCAAGATTCACTAACGATTCGGCAGCGGTGTGTTGGACACGCCGCCACCTGCACAGAGGGAAAACATCATGGCATTAGCATCTCCACTTGAATCCATCGAAAGCGCGGTGATCTGGCTGCTGGTGGTCTTTTCAGTCGTCACCTGGGGCCTGGCGTTATTGAAGGGCGTGCAGTTCGGGCGCCTCAAAGCGCAGGATCGCAAGTTCCACAAACAGTTCTGGGCGGCGTCGAGTCTCGATTCCGCCGCTGAACTGGCCGAAACCCAGCCCGGCGCCGCTGCCCGTGTGGCCCAGGCCGGGTATGCCGCGATCCAGGTTGGTGATGCACCGCACGCGGCAGACCTGAGCCAGGCCATCAATCACCAGGACCGTCTTGAACGTGCCCTGCGCCAGCAGATCGTGCGTGAGCGCCGCTCTCTGGAAACCGGCCTGGCCGTGGTCGCCAGTATCGGCAGCACCTCGCCGTTTATCGGCCTGTTCGGCACCGTGTGGGGCATCATGGAAGCCCTCAAAGGCATCAGCGCCGCCGGCTCGGCCAGCCTCGAAACCGTGGCCGGCCCGATTGGTGCAGCACTGGTGGCCACCGGTGTGGGTATCGCCGTCGCCGTGCCGGCGGTGCTGGTCTACAACTACTTCCTGCGTCGCCTGAAGCTCACGGCGGCCGACCTGGATGACTTCGCCCACGACTTCTACAGCCTGGCGCAAAAGAATTCCTTCCGTGTGCTGCTGCACCCTGCGCTGACCAAAAGCGCGGCCGGCAACCCGCAAAAAGTGAAGGAGGCGTCCTGAAATGGCCTTCTCCACGCAAGACAGTGATGAGGTGCTGAGCGAGATCAACGTCACGCCGCTGGTGGACGTGATGCTGGTGCTGCTGGTGGTGTTTATCGTCACCGCGCCGTTGTTGACCAACTCGATCCCGATCAACCTGCCCAAGACTCAAGCAGTTGCCCCGGTGGAGCAGAAAGACCCGCTGGTGGTGAGCATCGACGGCGCGGGCAAATTGTTTATCAACAAGGACGAAATCCAGCCCGACCTGCTGGAGTTCAATCTGCAGGCGGCCAAGGCCAAGGACCCGGAGGTGCGGGTGCAATTGCAGGCCGATGATGGTGTGAATTATGGCGAAGTGGCGCGAGCCATGGCGTCTATCGAGCGCGCGGGCATCACCAAGCTGTCGGTGATTACCGCACGTTAGTGTTAAAAGCCTCGACAATTTTTTTGGCCGTCTCCTTGGCAGGGTGCGGCCTTTTTTTTGGTTCTTCACGGAATCCCGGGAAACACAGAAACAAGAACGCCGATTTGGTTGATGATGTTCGTGCGAGCAAACACATCTAACAAACCGGCGTTCTTATGCGTGATATTAATACTTTCCTTCCTTTTT